>CALFMA010000311.1 GCA_937880065.1 uncultured Ruminococcus sp. | reverse complement strand
TTTTCACGGAAACGGGGGTTATCAGCGGCTGAGAGCGAGCAAAGCTGTGTTTTGCGATTATGATGCAGGAACACGGCAATGTGCTTATCCTTGACGAGCCGACCAACCACCTTGATTTAAGCTCCAAGGAGGCAATAGAAACGGCTCTGGAGGAATATACGGGAACGATAATTTTCGTATCCCACGACCGCTATCTTCTCAGCAGAATTGCTGACAGGCTTATTGAGCTGACTGACGGCTCATACCGTGAGCATAACTACGGCTTTGAGAAGTATCTGGAGGTTCTCCGAGCAGAGCAGGCGGAGGAAAAACGTGCTGCCGATGCTGAAAAATTCGCCAAGGCTGCGGAGGCTGCTAAGGAAAAGCAGGCTAAGACATACCGCAATAAGCAGCAGAGAAGTGCCGATGCCGCACGTAAAAATGAAATGCGTCGACTTGAAAAGGAAATTGATGAATTTCAGGCAATTATTGACGCACTCAGCGAGGAAATCACCAAGGAAGAAGTCTATTCCGACTATGAACTGATGAACGCAAAGTGCCGTGAAATAGACGAATTAAAGGGAAAAATCGACGAGAATTTCGAAAAGCTTATTGAATTGGACGAATAAAAATGGACGGCGGAATTTATTTCTGCCGTCCATTTTTCGGTACGATACGAATTATATCATAACGCAAAAAACGGCAGAAAAAATTCTGCCGTTTAAAAAGCAAAAGGCTAAAAGCCAACTTAAATTGCTAATTCATACAGAATTCTTCAAAAAGTTTCAGGGTTTCCTCAAAGCGGCTTTCATCGGTGGGGCAGCCTGTAACAATGATAATATAATCCGTTGCATTTACGTAAAACTGCGATATAAGGCAATTCCCTGCATTTAAAGTTGAGCCTGTCTTTGTGCCTACAGCGTATGGGCAGTAGTATTCGCTCTCCTCGTGAAGCAGGCGGTTAGAGTTCTTCCAGTTGAAGGTTTCTCCGTTAATTGCTGTTACATCCTTTTCCGCAAGAGATGTGATTTCACGGATTTCCTTGTAAATCATTGAATGTTTAGTCAGCTTCAGCAAATCATAAACCGTCGTAAGCTGCTGATGATGGTCCCAGCCGTCGGGAGTTGAAAAGTGTGAATTGGTCATTTCAAGTTCATCGGCATACTCATTCATCAGCTTACAGAAATAATCAACCGCTTCACAATCGGTCATAT
>CALFMA010000310.1 GCA_937880065.1 uncultured Ruminococcus sp. | reverse complement strand
CGCCAAGGTCAGCAATCATTTTGCATTCAGCCGGGTCTGCAACTTCGCCTGCACCAACAACGCCGTCTTCTTCGCCGCCGATAGCACCAACCTCTGCCTCGATAGAAAGACCAAGGTGGTGAGCAGCATTTACAAGCTCAGTTGTCTTAGCAACATTTTCCTCGATTGGGAAGTGTGAACCGTCGAACATGATTGATGTGAAACCAGCCTTGATGCACTTGTAGCAGCCCTCGTATGAGCCGTGGTCAAGGTGGAGAGCAACAGGAACAGTAATTCCCAGTGACTTATCCATAGCTGCAACCATAGCTGCAACAGTTTCTACACCTGTCATATACTTGCCTGCACCCTCAGATACACCGAGGATAACGGGTGAATTGCACTCCTGTGCAGTGAGGAGAATAGCCTTAGTCCACTCAAGGTTGTTGATGTTGAACTGACCTACTGCGTACTTGCCTTCTCTTGCCTTTTTGAGCATTTCTGTAGCTGAAACTAACATTATAAATTCCTCCTGAATTTTCAGTTGGGACATTTTGCCCCATTGTTAATATTATATCACACTTGCTTGTGAATTGCAAGGGTTTTTTGCAAATTTTTATTTTATAGCAATAAATGGCTTATTTTATGCCATAATCCGACAGAACTATGTGCTTTTTTGCCTAAAAACCGACATAAAAGTTTGTTAAGTTTACACAAAAAGGCTTATTGACTTTTTTGAATTCAAGAGTTATAATTATTAAGCGTTGAAAACTCATTGATTTCAGGAGGTTTATTATGGATTCAGTTCAATCCGCAGCCGTTAAGAAAACGGAAGAAAAGCTCAAACCGAAGCTGTTTTCGGTAATGAAGGGCTACAAGAAAGAACAGCTTGTCAAGGACATAATTTCAGGCATAATCGTGGCAATTATTGCATTGCCTCTTTCAATCGCACTTGCACTTGCATCGGGAGTTGCTCCTGAACAGGGACTTTACACCGCAATTGTAGCAGGTTTCGTTGTATCATTCCTTGGCGGAAGCCGTGTACAGATTGCAGGTCCTACAGCTGCATTTGCAACAATTGTAGCTGGTATCGTTGCCACAGAGGGGATGGACGGACTCATTATCTCCACAATTTTAGCAGGCATTTTCCTCGTAATTATGGGATTTTGCCGCTTCGGAAGCCTTATCAAATATATCCCTACCACAATTACTTTAGGCTTTACTTTTGGTATTGCCGTGACAATTGTTGTGGGACAAATCAAGGATTTCTGCGGTATGACATTTGAGGGTTCACCTGTTGAAACTATGGAAAAGGTAGAGGAAATTTTCAAATCCCTTTCCACTTTCAATCCTCTTGCATTCCTCATCGGACTTATTTCCCTTGCAATTCTTATTTTATGGCCTAAGAAATTAAGCAAAATTCCGCCCTCACTTATCGCTGTAATCGTAGGTGCGGTAATTGTAAAGGTAAGCGGAATGAACGTTAATACAATCGGCGATTTGTATCAGATTTCATCTGCACCTCCTAAATTCACATTCCCCGAATTCACTTTTGAAAGAGTAAAGGCACTTATTCCCAACGCTTTCACAATTGCAATTCTTGCAGCTATTGAATCACTTCTCTCATGCGTTGTTGCTGACGGTATGATCGGTTCAAAGCACCGTTCAAATATGGAGCTTACAGCACAGGGTGCGGCAAATATTGCATCTGCACTTTTCGGCGGTATTCCTGCAACAGGTGCAATTGCAAGAACTGCTGCAAATATCAAGAATGGCGGACGTACACCAATTGCAGGTATGGTTCACGCTGTTGTACTTCTCATTGTGCTTGTAGTTCTTATGCCCTATGCGGCTATGATTCCAATGCCCACAATTGCAGCTATACTTTTCATTGTAGCATATAATATGTGCGGTTGGAGAGAAATTGTAAACTGCATAAAAATCTCACCAAAGAGCGATATTGCGGTACTTATTTTAACACTTGTGCTTACAGTTGTATTTGACCTTGTTGTGGCAATTGGTGTGGGAATTGTACTTGCAGCACTTCTCTTTATGAAGCGTATGGCTGATGTTACAGAGGGACACGACTGGATTTATGTTGATGATGAGGATACTGACCCCGACCATATTTCACTTAAAAAAGTTCCCGAAAACACAAGAGTATACGAAATCAACGGCCCAATGTTTTTTGCGGCATCTGATAAATTCAACTATATACTTGACAGCACAAAGGGAATTGACGTTCTTGTTTTAAGAATGAGAAATGTTCCTGCTATTGACGCATCGGGAGTTGAAATGCTTGATAAAATCACAAAACGCTGCAAAAAGCACAACATTGAGGTTGTATTCTCCCACGTAAACGACCAGCCTATGAAGGCAATGGAAAAGGCAGGCTTTGTACAGAGAGTTGGCAGAGAGAATTTCTGTGACCATATAGATACAGCACTTCTCCGTGCGGAAAAGCTTGAAAATGTTGTAAAGAAGAACAGAGGAAAATAATATTAAGGGAACCTCTAAAAACCTCCATCATGGTTGAATTTCTATGACAAACATTATTTACTGCGTTGCCAAACCTTGCAATACACAAAGTATTACTGCGGTTTGCCGCCTTGTAACTAATATTTGTCATATACGAAATTCAGCTCGTGTTCCGGTTTTTA
>CALFMA010000309.1 GCA_937880065.1 uncultured Ruminococcus sp. | reverse complement strand
AATCAATATTATAGCTACACTTGGTCAAGCACTTATGGCAGCCCGTCTCAGCCAAAATATTGTGAAGCAGATGCGTCACGACTTATTTAAGAAAATTGACTACCTTTCGATTAAATATCTCGATACACATTCAAACGGCGATATCATGAGCCGTATGACAAATGACATTGAAAATGTGTCAACCACTATCTCACAAAGTCTTGGTTCTCTTGTATCAGGAGTGCTGACTATCATCGGAACAGTAGCAATTATGTTCTACCACTGCTGGCAACTTACGCTTATAACACTTTTCTCAGTAATTCTTACTGTCCTGGTGACAAAATATATGTCTGAAATAATGAGAAAAGTCTACAGAAAACGTTCAGAGATCCTCGGCAGATTAAACGGTCACTCCGAAGAAATGATAACAGGCTACAAATCAATAGTTGCATACAACAAACAAAAAGACGTAATAAATGAATTTAACAACACCTCAGATGAACTTATGAAAGTAAGCATGAAAGCCGAGATCCTCGGTGGTTCTATGGGTCCGCTCATGAACTGCATCTCAAATATAAGTTTTGTTATCGTTGCAGGATTTGGCGGATACTTTGCATATAAAAACATTATTTCTATCGGTACTATATCTATGTTTATAATTTATGCAAAGCAGTTTTCAAGACCTATAAACGAAATAGCACAGTTGTACGGTTCTATACAGACAGCCATAGCAGGTGCTGAAAGAGTATTTGCACTGACTGATGAACCCGATGAGGATAACAGCGGTGATATTTTAGTGCTTGCGGGCAGTATCCCGAAATCCCTCGACAGCGATATCTATGAAAAAATACTTTCATATTGCGATGGAAAAGGTGTGCGGTTTGTCGTTGATGCTTCCGGTTCGCTTCTTCTTAATGTC
The DNA here is from genome assembly GCA_937880065.1 of uncultured Ruminococcus sp. Next base: position 877 of record CALFMA010000309.1, on the reverse strand, counting down.
CTTAAATACAAGCCGTTTCTCATAAAGCCCAACAATCATGAGCTGGGTGAAATGTTCGGCGTTAAGGTCTCATCCTCAGCTGATATTGAAAAATATGCTCTTAAGCTTCGTGAAATGGGTGCAAGAAATGTCCTTGTATCAATGGCAGGGGATGGTGCAGTGCTTTTTGCTGAAGATGGTAATATGTACAGCTGCGGCGTATGCAAGGGTACTGTCAGAAATTCTGTGGGTGCAGGTGACTCCATGGTTGCCGGATTTATTGCTGGAATTGCTGACGGCGATTATGGCTATGCGCTGAAGCTTGGTACAGCATGCGGCGGTGCAACGGCGTTCTCTGATGACCTTGCTGTAAAGGAAGATATAGACAGACTGTTAAAGACATTGTGATTATAAAACCCTGCGGTTTTCCGCAGGGTTTATTTGCGTTACAGTAAAAAATATCAATAAAATATTGCAAAATCAGCATTTTTCCATAATGGGGCAAGGGCAATCAATGCAGCATCGAATGGTTGTGATTCGAAATGATCCGCATCAATATAACCACCCATACCAGATCGGTCACACGAGAAGACTTTTCTGACAACGTTTTCTAATACAACGGCATCACTATGACTTATCCTCATATATTTCACCTCCAACCTACATTTTTAATGAATCAAAGGTGGTGCGCCTGACAGGACTTGAACCTGCACTCCTCTCGGAATTGGAACCTAAATCCAACGTGTATGCCAATTTCACCACAGGCGCATATTTAGTTTTGCTCCGATTTTTACCTGCCGAGAGCTTGCAGGGAATAAATGCACTGTAGTGACGCAGCCAAAATCTCGTGCGTCTGCCAGTTCCGCCACACCCGCATATTCAGTTTTGCTCTTGAAAT
>CALFMA010000308.1 GCA_937880065.1 uncultured Ruminococcus sp. | reverse complement strand
CTGCTTCGGCAGCATAGATTTCAGTACCCTCAGGAGCTGCAATATCCAGTCCCTTGTGATTTCTGTCGCTGATAAAGCTGTCGCTTACCCAGCCGCCGTCAAGAGGCCAGCCCATTTGTCCCGTACCTGTCATAGGTGCGCCGAAATAAACCGTCTGTGGGTCATCGGGCATAGCTGTATATGTGCCGATACCGATAGTTTCCACCACAGGGGATTTTACAATCGTATTGCTTATAACATTTCTTGACTGCTCAATTCCGTCAACATAGGTAACTTCGTATTTGCTCATTTTTTCGCCACGTTCACCCTTTGTAAGAACTGCACGGACACCCACATTGAGGGAGCTTGTTTCAACTTCAACTGTTTCATAGTCGAGGAAAGTTACAATTTCATGTTCGCAGATATACTGAATTGGGAGAAAACGCTCCGTTTCCGTAACATTGACGATTTGTCCGTTGGCTAAACCGTCAGCAGCATAGGGGTTGAGAGTATTGAAATCTTCAAGCTTCATTCCGAACTTTTTGACAATATCAAGAATAGTTTCATCTTTCTGAACCACATAAACCTTTTTACGCTCCTTTGTGGAGGTAAGCTGATTTATTGCGTCCTGTTCGGTTTTAAGGGAACTCATAAGATAAATTCCCTTTGTATATTCAATTTTATTTGCATAGGAAACTTCTTTAACTTTGCCGTCGGGCTTATAGTCAAGAAGTGCCATATCAAGAGCAGTCTGTACTTTTTCCCTGTTGTTTACCGCACACGCAAATTTTCCGTCAATGTAAATTCCGTAAGCTTCGATAAGTTCTTCATTTGAGGCTTCAAGCATCTGATTAGCAAGTTCTGAGGGAGTCATTATGCTGTCGCTTGCTGAAATTGCACATACCGAAAGCTGAGTGGATAAGTCGATTAATTCGTCATTTTCGGAATAGGAAATTCGCTGCTGAAAATCACGTTCAGCCATATTGTAATCGGCTTCGGCAGAGATTATTCCAAGGCGTTTGCCGTTGAAATCTACAGCAATTCCGTATCTCTGAGATGAACCGCTTGTAATAATTCCCACGGTAAAGACAATGCACAACACGGGGAGAATGTAGTTGAAAGCGGTATACATAACGCCGTATTCACCGAAAAAGAATGAGCCGATAAATTGCAGAACAGCCTCAGCATAGACTTTTCCGCCCTCTTTTTTGGCACGGCGGATATTTTTTGTAAGCTCGTTTGAGTGCTGCACACGTTTGCGGAATGACTCTGTGGAACTGCGGAAAATCAGCATAAATCCACGTTTTGCAAATTGGAGCAGACCGCAGAATTCCTCCCATATAAAGCGGAAAAACCCGATAATTCCAAGGAGTACAGCCGCAATAAATTTAAATGTGCAAAGACCGCTTCTTACAAATAGTCCTGTTATAAATCTTCCTGTTTTTCGCAGAAAATTCAAAATAACACTTCCTTATTGAAATTTTAATAAGCCGTTAGCTGTTAGCCATTAGCCGTCAGTTATTAGCTATAGGCTAAAGGCTAATAGCTAAAAGCTTTTTAGAAATGATATTCGTAGTTCAGCATTTCCTCGGTATAATTTTCAAGACGCTCTAAAAGCGGAAGAACATCTTTTTTTGCGGAATTTAGGTCATGCTCTAAATAATTTCCGCACTCAATTTCGGAAAGACCGGGGATAACGCCGTCAAATTCCGCAATAAACGCATATGCGGATTTTACGAGAGAAATCGCCTGCTCGCCTGTCATATTATCTCTTGTCAGCAGATAAAAGCCTGTGCGGCAGCCCATAGGGCCTACATAGATTATGCTGTCGCTGTATTGGCTGTTTCGTGCGTATGTGGCAAAGAGATGCTCAATTGTGTGAAGTGACGGATTTGAGATATAAGTGCCGCCGTTGGGCTTGACCATACGCACATCGTATGTGATAATATCACCGTCAATTCTTGATATGTACATACCTACACCGAATTTAGTGTGGTCAACCTGAAAGCTTGCTATTTTTTCCATAATATTTCCTTTCTTTGTGAAAAGCTCCTCAATATCCTGCGGAATTGGAGCCTCCACGGTAATTTCTTCATTTGTCATTGGCAGTTTAAAGCTCATTTTTCCGCAATGGAGAGCTTGTCTTGTGATTTTTTCAAGGCTTCCCCCGTAAAGGTCATCACCTGCAAGGGGATAGCCGAAATGGCTGAAATGAACTCGAATCTGATGTGTTCTTCCTGTTTCAAGGTCAATTTCAAGGAGGGAAAAACCGTTGCCCTCTCTGATTTTCTTGTAGTGTGTAATGGCTCTTTTGCCGTCCTCACGGACACAGCGGATTATAATGCTTTCGTTTTCTCTTGCTATGGGAGCGTCAATAGTTCCCTGCGGTTCTGTAATGCCCTGAACTGCCGCATAGTATATCTTATGTGCTGTGCCTTGTAAAATATTCGCACTATGAGAATTTTTTGCCACAAGACACAATCCCGAAGTATCCTTATCAAGGCGATTTACGGGGCGAAAGGCAAGTTTTCCGTATCTTGCCGCAAAAAAATTCCCTAAAGTATCAGTTCTGTGGCGGATTGAGGGGTGAACAGGCATACCCGACGGCTTGTTGAAAACGACTAAATCCTCATTTTCAAAAATTATGGGGACTTGGAGCAGGGGATTAGGCTCAATTTCGCTGTTGTCAGTCTGTTCAAGAGTGATTATATCGCCGTTTTTCACCATATCAACAGTTCTTGCGAATTTGCCGTTTACAGCAATTCCCTTTTGATTTTTAAGCTTTCTGATAAGCCCTGCGGAAACTCCGCAGCTGTCACGGAGATAATTTTTAAGCTGCTGTGGATTTTCCGAAACTACGGTGAATACAAGTCTGCTCATGGGCGTTTTCGTCCTCCTTGAAGAATATGGATATGCCGACAGCATATGATACCGCAATTTTCGGTATGAAATAGGGTGGAATAATCAACACAGGGAGCAGATATGTCAATATCAGTTTCAACGGGAATTTCCCTCTGTGCCGCATAAATTTAATGGTAAACAGCACAACACGGAAAGCTGAAAGTTCACCTTTTTTCAGCAGAAGAAAGGGAACTGCCGTAAGTCCGAAACGGAGGTAAATCCACCGTATACCGAGAAAAATCCCTAACGCAATGAGATTGACCGCCACGAATAATTCCGCCCCTGCTGCACCGTCAGACAGCAGATAAATTCCAAGGGCAAAGGCTGCCACTATGGGGAGAAGAAAAAGCGCTGAAATCAGGCATATAAAAAAGTTGGCGGAAATTGAACGGAGAATGAATTTTCCGCTTGAAAGATAGCGTGAAAGGCGTTTCGGCTCTTTTTTGCCCTCAGCAAATAGCATGAGCCTTGCACCAAGACCGCACCACAAAGGCGGCATTATGAGAAATCTCAGCAGAATGAAAATTGCCGATAAAACTGTTTGCTCCGTGTTTATGCCTGTGAAAAGGTCAATGGGGCGGATAGTGCCGAAGTAGAGCATAAGGCTGTATAGTGCCGCTTCTGCTGAACGGAGGAGCAATTCTCCGCCGATTGGCAGCAGGCAAAGGAGAAGCAGTTCCCACCGCTTTCCCTTTATCATATTTTCCGTATATCCCGAAAGCTCCCGGATTTTCATACTATCACCTGTCCTTTTGGTGATAGTATGGGTATTTATTTGTAGATTATACAAAAATCTATGTAGGGGCGGATATATCCTGTTGTAGGGACACAGCGTGCTGTGTCCGCATTTCGGAACGAAATTCCAATAAATATTATATGTAACCTGATATTTCTATTGACGGACACGGCTCGCCGTGTCCCTACATCAAGAAATATTTTCATTACACATTAATTCTTAGTTCTTAATTATTTATTGTATGGGCAGTAGCCGAGGATTTCAAATGCCTGCGAATTGAGCCACATCTGCGCGGTGACCATAAGGTCGAAGCCCTCGCCGCTAAGGGCATTGAGATATTTCGGATCATATTTTGGCAATCCGAAGCCTGTAAGCAGATTTGAAATAATTCCGCCGTGGGTAATCAATGCACAATGAGTAAGCCCGTTATTCATCATATCAATGATAATGTTGTGGAATGAAGCGTAAATTCGTGCTGTCATTTCCTCAAGACTTTCGCCCTTTGGAGGTCTTGCATCTCTGCCGCCGCCGAGCCATGCCTTGTAATCCTCACGATTTACAAGTTCATCAACGGATTTTCCCTCAAATTCGCCGAAATTCAGTTCACGCATACCCTCGGAAATCACAAGTTCCCTGTCGGGGAAAAGGATTTCAGCCGTTTCCGTGCAGCGTTTCAGGGGAGAAGAATAAACCCTGTGTACTTTCGGGTATTCAAATTCGTCCATTTTAGCGGCAAGTTCCGCACATCCCTTATCGGAAAGGGATAAATCGGTAGAGCCGATATATATGCCGTTTTCGTTGGCATAGGTCAAACCGTGGCGGATTATGCTTATTCTGTAGCCTTTCATAGTCACATTTCCTTTCCTTATAAGGGGTATTGTAAAAATATACAAAAAAATTCCGAAAAATTTATACAATTTCCCTATTTACTTATTATACGCAATGTATTATAATATTAATAGTGATTATTATACATTATGTATCTATTAATATTTTTTATACAGGAGGATTTTCCCCATGAACTCAGATTTCGCACGTATTATCACTTTACAGAGAAAAGAACGGCATATAAGTCAGAAGCAAGCTGCCGCAGATTTAGGTATTTCTCAGGCGCTACTCTCCCACTATGAAAAGGGAATCCGTGAATGCGGCCTTAATTTCCTTGTAAGAATTGCGGATTATTACAATGTTTCCTGCGACTATCTTCTCGGCAGAACTCCCGAACCGGAGGGAAAAATCATTACTATTGAGGATATTCCCGATGATGACGGAAATAACACATTAAAAATGCCCTCACCCGAAATCATCAACTTCAACAGAAGAATTATCAATAACTCAATCAGCTTGCTTTTCAGCCTTGCACAGAAAGCAGGAAGTATTACACTTATTAAAGAGGTTTCCTCTTATCTTATGCTGTCCGTGTACAAGCTTTTCCGTATCGTATATAATGCGAACCCACACAATGACCAGAAGCTTTTCCGTATTCCAAAGGTTATCGCAAATGACAGCTCAAATGCCATTATTTCAATGAGTGAAGCCGACATCAAGGCGGCATCAAGCGGTATTGCCGTTGACGGAAATGACTGCGTAAACAACTTTGACACGCTGTATATTACAACTTCTACATTGCAGAAGGATTACGCCCAGTATTCCTCATCTCTCCTCAACCTCATCAAACGCAGCGAGGAAAGTATTGCAAGAACCCGTGCGAAATACCACGCAACGGAAACCGAGTCCGACCGTGGTTATTAATGGGAACTCAGATATTAACTGTCACAGGCGGATAATTCCGCCTGTTTTTTATTATAACATATATGTAAAGGGTTGTCAAATTAAAAAAAGCTGTTAGCCGTTAGCTGTTAGCCAATGGGTGCGGTAATTTCATCAGAAACCGTGATTTTCTGTAGGGACACAGCGTGCTGTGACCGTTATGCAAAACACCTTTTTTCTACAGGCTGAATAGGGAGGATGTCAATTCTCTCTTTTTTATTTTTCAGAAAAAATTGACCGATTTGAAATTTGAAGCGTGTTATAAGTGAAAGGGGTTGATACAGATGAATGATACTTCAGTGCGGCCGACTGACAGTATTGAAAGAGTTGTAAAAACTTACGGAAATATGCTGTTTCGCCTGTGCCTTTCAAAAACAGGGAATGAAAGCGATGCAGAGGACGCAGTACAGGAAACTATGATGAAATATCTGTATAAATCGCCAAAGTTTACCGATGAAGAACACGAAAAGGCATGGCTGATAAGGGTTGCAACAAATAAATGCAGGGATATTATCAGATACAGGAAAAGACATCAGACAGAGGATATTGACGAAATAGGGGAAATTGCTGTAAAAGGCGAAAACAGCGGCATTTTTGACGCTCTTATGACCTTGCCCGATAAATATAGAACCGTACTTCTGCTTTATTATGCGGAGGAATACACAACGGAGGAAATTGCGAAAATAATCGGGCGAACTGCGTCGGCGGTAAAAATGAGGCTCCGTAAAGGGCGAAAAATGCTGGCAGATGTATATCGAAAGGAGTATTTGTAATGGATATAAACGACATTTTGTCTGATATGAAAAAAATAGAAATGCCCGATGATATGCAGGAGCGTATTATAAGAAATTGTTATAGAGCAATGGAGGAAAGAGAAATGAATAAAAAGTCAACAGAAAGAAAGATGAGAAAGCCTATGGCTGTAGCTGTATCCCTTGCGGTTTGCGGCTGTATTACAGGGGTAACTGCATTGGCGGCTACAGGACATTTGCAGGGATTTTTCAAGGATAAAACCCGTTGGGACGGTGCTGTTGTCGGTACAACTTATGAGCAGGCAACGGATGAAATAAATGTAAGCGTCACAAGCAGTGGGGCTGGAATTACTGTAACTGCTGAATTTTTAAATCCTAAAGCAGCACCCTATGGCTTTATCAGCGAATTTGGCATAACTGATTATACAATTTCCGATACAGAGGGAAATGTTCTCATAAAGGACGGCAAAACAGCTATGACAGCGATTTCAGAAGGTAAGACTGAGTTTGTAATTCCTACGGACAATCTTGAAAAAGGTGACTATAAACTTGAAATAAGCCAGTTTACAGGCGGTGCAAAGGCAGAACAGCCGCTTCCTATAAACGGACATTGGCTTTGCGGATTTACAGTTGAATAATGCGTAATTAATGGGCGGCAGTCTTAACGATTGCCGTCCATTTTTATAATAAAGCCGTTAGCTGTTAGCCAATGGGTGCGGTAATTTCATCAGAAACCGTGATTTTCTGTAGGGACACAGCGTGCTGTGTCCCTACAGACTGTGGCGGATAATATCCGCCTCTACACGTGGCTGTAAGCACAAACTAACAATAAAAAAGTTTCCGCAAGTAAACAATTCCACTATTTTCAAAAATATCTGATATAATAATATTGTGATAAAAATAACAATGGGGGTGCTGTATGAAAACGGTTGAAATATTCTCCGACGGTGCTTGCAGCGGCAATCCCGGACCGGGAGGATATGGCACAATTCTCCGCTTTGGCACAGTTGAAAAAGAGCTTTCGGGCGGCGAAAGTCATACCACTAATAACCGAATGGAACTTATGGGCGTTATCGCAGGTCTTTCCGCATTGAAAGAGCCGTGCAAGGTAACTCTCACCACCGACAGCAAATACGTCTGCGACAGCATTACAAAAGGCTGGGTTTACAGCTGGCAGAAAAAAGGCTGGAAAAAAGCTGACGGCAAACCTGCCCTCAATGTTGACTTGTGGGAGCAGTTATTGCCCCTTCTTGCACGACACGACGTAACTTTCAACTGGGTAAAGGGACACGCAGGACATCCCGAAAATGAACGCTGTGACCGCCTTGCTGTGGCACAGAGAGATATACATTCTTAAAAGAGGTAAATATGGAAAGAAGATTTATTTATGCCGATAATGCGGCAACTACAGCTGTTTCTGATGAAGTTTTACAGGCTATGATGCCCCACTTCCAGACAGCATTCGGAAATGCGTCAAGCATTTATGAACTTGGCAGAAATGCACAGCGTGATATTGAACTTGCCCGTGAAAAGGTGGCAAAGGCAATCGGTGCTGACCCAATCGAAATTATTTTCACAAGCTGCGGTTCAGAGTCCGACAACTGGGCAATCAAGGGAACTGCTGAGCAAATGGCTAAAAAGGGCAAAAAGCACATTATTACTTCCGTAATTGAACATCATGCAGTTCTTCATACTACGGAATATCTTGAAAAACAGGGCTTTGAGGTAACATATATCCCCGTTGACGATAAGGGACTTATCAATGCCGAAGATGTCCGCAATGCTATCCGTGAGGATACAGCACTTGTAACAATTATGTATGCAAACAACGAAATCGGCACAATTCAGCCTATTGATGAAATTGCCGCAATCTGCAAGGAGAAAAAGGTGCTTTTCCACACAGATGCAGTACAGGCTGTTGGCCACGTTGAAATTGACGTTCACAAGCAGGGAATTGATATGCTTTCCCTTTCAGGTCATAAAATCCACGCACAAAAGGGAATCGGTGCATTATACGTAAGAAAGGGAGTTGTTCTTCCAAATCTTATCCACGGCGGCGGACAGGAACGCAGAAAGCGTGCAGGTACTGAAAATGTTCCTGCTATCGTAGGTCTTGGAGCTGCTATGGAAATCGCCTGCTCTAACATCAAGGAAAAGGCTGAAATCGTAACAGCTAAGAGAAACAGAATTATTGACGGACTTCTTACAATTCCATATACACGTCTTAACGGCGACAGAGAAAAGCGTCTGCCGGGAAATCTGAATATTTCCTTTGAGGGAATTGAGGGCGAATCCCTGCTGCTTATGCTTGATATGTTCGGCATTTGTGCTTCATCGGGTTCAGCCTGCACATCAGGCTCACTTGACCCCTCCCACGTGCTGCTTTCAATCGGCTTGAAGCACGAAATTGCCCACGGTTCACTCCGTCTTTCAATTGAAGAAAATCTCACAGATGAGGACGTTGATTACATCATTGAAACAGTTCCCGTTGTTGCGGAAAGACTCCGTGCAATGTCACCTGTTTGGGAAAAGATGATGAAGGGCGAATCCTACGAATAATTATTAAGGAGAAGATAAATTATGATGTACAGCGAAAAGGTTATGGACCATTTTTCAAATCCAAGAAATGTCGGCGAAATCGAGAATGCTGACGGTATCGGTGAAATCGGCAACGCTAAGTGCGGTGATATTATGAAGATGTATCTGAAAATTGACAACGGCACAATTACAGATGCAAAATTCAAGACATTCGGCTGCGGTGCGGCAATTGCAACATCTTCAATGGCTACAGAGCTTATCAAGGGCAAGACAATTGACGAGGCTTTAAAGCTTACAAATGACGCAGTTGTAGAGGCTCTTGACGGACTTCCTGCTGTTAAGGTGCATTGTTCTGTTCTTGCTGAGCAGGCTGTTCGTTCTGCACTTTCCGACTACTACACAAGACAGGGAATTGACCCCCTGCCAATCGTAGGCGAAATTCATATGCCTGAGGAATAATTTAAAGGTAACAAATAAGGGAGCGATTTTTCGCTCCCTTATTTTATATGAATTATTTTACCATTGATTCAGCATAACCGTAAAGTACCAAAGAAGCGTCAATCGAATTAATCTTGCCGTCGTTATTTAAATCTCCAAGATATTTCATATTCATTTCAGTTTCGTATGGAACTTCTGTTTCTGTAAGAGCATCAGCGTAATATCTTAGTATCAAGGTAGCATCGATAGAATTGACTGAACCGTTCATATCAACATCGCCTTTGATTGAATTGCTGTAGTAATAGTTCAGCAGAAGTGAAGCGTCATTTGAATTTACTTTGCCGTTGTTATCGTAATCGAAATTGTCACGGATATTATTGAAAACTTCTTCTGAAATATCATCGGAATTTGTATATGACTGGTCAGGTGATGCCATAACCGTTGCATAGTACAAAAGTATACTGCGAGCATCGTTTAAATCGAACTTTCCGTCCATATTAGCGTCAGTCGGCAGTTCTCCGCTTGAAAATTTCGAGTTAAGCGAGTTATCCTCTGTTTCGGCAGCAAATGATATTGTCGGAATTGCTGATACTGCAAGAGCAGCAGAAGCAAGAATGGAAACTACGTTTTTGAATTTCATAATAATCCTCCTTATTTACAGTAATATATGGGTGGATTTTTTGTTTGGAAACAATTATGCCATTGGTATCACACCTCTCTTTGTACAATACGTACAAGGCAAGTGTATCGTTTCTTATTGTATATTATATCCTCCGTATAATTATTTGTCAATATGTATAATAACCAAAATTTATTGTAAAATATTGTCACATTGCAAAATAATCGACCTTTATCAATAAAAATCAAAAATGCCGCAGGAATTACCCTGCGGCATTTGTAAAAATCAATTATACAGCGTATCCCTTAGCCTTGATGATGTTAACAACGCTGTCAACATACTTACGGCAGATTTCCTCGTTTTCAGCCTCAGCCATAACTCTGATAAGCGGCTCAGTACCGCTTTCACGCACGAGAATTCTTCCTGTATCGCCCAGTTCAGCCTCAGCCTTTGCAACAGCAGCCTTAACGTCAGCGTCATTCTGTGCAGCAGCCTTATCGCTTACCTTTACATTTACAAGAACCTGTGGATATACAGGCATTTCCTCAGCAAGCTCACTAAGCTTTGCACGCTTTGACATTACAGCCTGCATAATCTTCAAGCTTGTGAGAATACCGTCACCTGTTGACGCATACTTGGAGAAAATAATGTGACCACTCTGCTCACCGCCAAGACAGCACTCATTTTCCTTCATATATTCATAAACGTACTTATCGCCAACAGCGGTTTTTGCATAGTCAATTCCTGCTGCTTCGAGAGCCTTGAAAAGTCCGAGGTTTGACATAATAGTTGCAACAACTGTGTTATTTACAAGCTTTTCACGGTCCTTCATATACTTTCCGTAAATGTAAAGGATATGGTCGCCTGTTACAACATTTCCCTTTTCATCAACGCAAAGGCAGCGGTCAGCATCACCGTCATACGCAAAACCTGCATCAAGACCATTTTCAACTACGTATTTCTGGAGAACTTCAATATGTGTAGAGCCTGCGTTATCGTTGATATTAACTCCGTCAGGCTTAGCATTAATAACATATGTTTCTGCTCCGAGAGCATCAAAAACAGCCTTTGCAATTGACCATGCCGCACCATTTGCACAGTCAAGACCGATTTTCTTTCCTCTGAAAGAATATACGCCCAATGAGATAAGATAGCCGATGTAGCGGTTTCTGCCTGAAATATAGTCGATTGAACGTCCGATTTTTTCATTGGTTGCATAGGGGAGTTTTTCCCACTTCTGACCGAAAACTTCAAGTTCGTCATCGAGATATGCTTCAATGAGGTCAATTACTTCATCTTCCATTTTTTCGCCATTGCCGTTGATAAGCTTCAAGCCGTTATCGTGGTAGGGATTGTGGCTTGCGGAAATCATAACAGCACAATCGAAACCGTCAACTCTTGAGATATAGGCTACGGAAGGAGTTGTTGTAACGTGGAGGAGGTATGCGTCAGCGCCTGATGCAGTAATTCCGCCAACGAGAGAATATTCAAACATATAGCTTGAACGGCGTGTGTCCTTGCCTATTACTATTCTTGCAGGGGTATTGTCGCCCTTCTGCTTTTTGAGTTCATTGTAATACCAGCCGATAAATCTTCCTACTTTAAAGGCATGGTCAGCTGTAAGGTTTTCATTTGCGGTTCCTCTGAAACCGTCAGTACCGAAATATTTGCCCATAATTTTTCTCCTTGGAAATATATTTCACGGAAATATCCGTGACTCTCCATTATATATTCTATCATATAACGCTGATATAGTCAAGAGTTTTTTTGTCTTGGCAATTATTTTTGTCGATTTTTTAGTCAACGCTTACATTGGTTTGTGCTAAAGGCCGACGTAGTTAGTATATACTTACAACCTTTAAAAATTTTTTTCAATTTTACTGCGAGATTTGGCGGTTAAGTGTTGTCTAATAGGTGAAAGGGAAAATCTTGCAACAATATTGTTAATAGGTCGATTATTTCGCAATATGCCGATATTTTGCGGTTAATTTTGGCTATTATGCACATTGACAAATAAGTATACGTGGGGTATAATGAGTATAAGAGATAGTATATACGCAGGCAATCTGCAACGACTTTATTAAGGAGGAATCACTATGAAAAAACGTATAATTTCACTTGTATTATCTGCAATTACAGCGATTTCAGCAGTAACCGCCTGCCCATTTGCTATATCTGCGGAAGAAACCTATTCCTATAAGGATTCTCCGATATACGATGAAATATATGAAATTATACTTAAAAATACTGATGCGAAAATGGCGCAGGGTTCAAGATATGCAAGACTTGACGATGAACTTAATGATAAATATGTCGATATCTTTTTACGCAGAGGAAATAGAACACTGCTGGGTTTCAGCAATAACAATTTACCTATAAAGGTTTATTTCCATCAGTCTGATGATACTAATTATGCAAGATTATGGCCTATGAAAATCGACCCGTATGATGTTAAAATAAATTATGAATTATCCGAGGGAAAAACGTATGATGATTTAAATGAATATATACAAACAAATTATGCGGATTATAATTTGCGTGTTACCAGCGAATGTATACCTTTAAAATCATACATGACAACAGACGAAGAAGAAAAGGTAATTGATAAAATTAATATAAAAGCGCTTGTTCAGGACTTATATGATAATAATCTGATTGCTTCAGCTGAACTTGTATATGGAAGCTCGAGTGGTTCAATTATGTTCAATGAGTATTTCGGTGCAGTATCAGGCATATATTCTACAGAAGACATTACTACAATACCCGAAGATGAAAGAATTACAAATCAGGATATTCTCGAATGGAGAGCTAAGGGAACTGTTGACTGCCATTTTGGAATGCTTATAGCAAAAAGCAGAATTCCTGATGGTGTGGAATATCTTGACTATGGCGAAATGGATAAATTAGATTATGATGCTTTGTTTTCCCCCGACGCCTTTGGTCTGGTTCCGATAACACCTGAAAATGCCGCAAATGTAGATGAAAAACTGCTTGAAGATATGAACTGCTTTGCAGCTGTGCCATATGAAAATACACTTGAAAATCATATTAACCTGATGTATAGAATAAATCAGGAAATCCCGATATCTTATGGTTTGATAGGTGGTAGGGATGTCATGGGAAGTCGTTCCGTAGACGGTTTAACCATAGATATTCTCAACACAGTAGACGGTGACGCAAATTGCGACGATATCCTTTCAATCGCCGATGCCGCTGCTGTATTGCAGTCTATCTGCAACAGTGATAAATATCCCCTTTCCGTAAAAGGCACATTCAACGCTGAATGTGAGGGCAACAATAACGGAATAACCGTTTCAGACGCTATTGCAATTCAGAAAAAACTCGTTGGGATAGCAGAATAAACACACAAATAAAAGGGAGCGATTTCGCTCCCTTTAAAATTATTCCTGTGCAAGGATTTCCTTGTAGAATTCAGAGTAATCTGATCTGCCTTCCTTAGTGAACTCAATAGCAGTACGTGGGTGCTGATTGAGCAGACCTGTCATCATGTACTGGAAGTCATAACCCCATACAGCACCAGCCTCACGGATAGCAGGCATATACTTCTCAATGAACTGAATTGCAGGGTATACGTTGTATTTTGGATTTTTGAGGAATCCGAGAAGAAGCTCCATAGCACAGTTTCCGGCACCTCTGCCCATAGCGGCATATGTGGCATCAAGCCAGTCTACACCGTCACCAACAGCTTCAATTGTATTTGCAAAAGCAAGCTGCTGATTGTTGTGAGCGTGAATACCAAGCTTTTTATTGTACTTTTCAGCGTATTCCTTGTAAATATTGATTGTGCGGACAACCTGTTCGGGGTAAAGTGAACCGAAGCTGTCAACGATGTAGAGAACGTCAACAGGGGATTTGCCGAGAATATCGAGAGCCGCTTCAATATCGGATTCACGGGCATTTGAAATAGCCATAATATTACAGCTTACCTCGTAACCCTTATTTTTAGCGTCCTCAATCATACTAACAGCAGTAGGAATCTGGTGGAGGTAAGTTGCCACACGGATAAGGTCAACAGGGCTTTCGGAAGCGTCGTGAATATCCTCTTTGTAGTTGCATCTGCCGACATCAGCCATAATGCCGATTTTGAGGTCAGTGTTATTTTCGCCGACGATTGAACGGATGTAATCATCATCACAGAATTTGAGGGGACCGAATTTTTCAACGTCAAACATTGACTTGTCGCCCTTGTAGCCGAATTCCATATAATCAACGCCTGCGCCCTTAATGGTATCGGCAATAATCATAACGGGCTTATCCTTGATTGCAAGAGATAGAGAGCCTTTACAAAGTCATCGGTGAAACGGAACTCATTTACAAGACCGCCGTCACGGAGGGTTGCGTCGAGAACCTTTATATCTGCTCTGTAGTCCATAAGTTTAGATACTTCTTTCATATCAATACACTTTCCTTTCGTGCTTTAAAGCTTTTGTGCTTTTAAGCTTTTATGTTCTAAAGTATTTTCGTTAATAATAGTATATCACATAAATTCACATTTGTCAACACAAATATTCCCGTTTTTCATTAGCGTGTTTTGTGCAAATAGCCGAAACCGCCAGCCCTATAAATCGTTTTAGAGGTTCAATACCATAAATACATCATAAGGGACTATTTCAGCATTGAGGTCACACACCATAATAAACTCCTCGCCGTTTTCGTCAAATACGTAAAATCCCACATTTTTATACATTTTCACAGCATAATTGGCTTTTTGAACTGCAAGTGAAGTTCTCTCGTAACCACGATTTTTCAGTTCCGCAAGATTCGTTCTCTCGGATTTTTCGTATGGTGTAGTTCATATGCATCGCCTTTCCTGCTTTTTTTAATAATTATATCATAAAAACAGGTTTAGTGCAATGAGAAAATGAATATTTCCCGAAAATCCGCAGATAATACCCACAAAGGAAGTGATTTTATGCCACGATATATAACACGGGGAGTATTTTTGTTTGACACTCCGCCGAAAATTGAAAGCTTTGCCGCAGTTGCAGGGGAAAAAGAGGGACAAGGACCGTTGGGCGATTTCTTCGACAAGGTAGTAACCGACAGCCATTTCGGGCAGAAAACATGGGAACAGGCGGAAAGCAAATTTCAGCTTGAAGCCGTATCTATTGCGGTTCGGAAAGCAAATCTCACCAAAGAGGATATTGACATTATCTGTGCAGGGGATTTAATAAACCAATGCACAGGATCGTCATACGGCTTGCGGCAGCTTGAAATTCCATTTATGGGAATGTACGGTGCTTGCTCCACCATGGCGGAAAGTCTGATTGCCGCCTCTCTGCTTGTTGACAGCGGAGCAGCTGAACGCACCGCCGCTGTGACATCTTCCCATTTTTCCACAGCTGAACGGCAATTCCGCACCCCTCTTTCCTATGGTGGACAGCGAACTCCCACGGCACAATGGACCTGTACCGCATCGGGAGCAGTTACCGTAACCGCAGACAAGGGCGATATTGCGGTTTATGGCTGCTGTGTGGGAAAAATTGCGGATATGGATATAACGGATATTACAAATATGGGGGCGGCAATGGCACCTGCGGCTATGGAAACTCTCTGCCGCTATTTCAAGGCTACAAATTCCTCTCCCACGGATTTTGACCATATTGTAACGGGAGATTTAGGAATTCTCGGCAGCAAGCTTCTCATTGAACTTATGGAAAAGCAGGGGTATGATATATCCGCTGTCCATAAGGATTGCGGCGAAATGATTTTTAAC
>CALFMA010000307.1 GCA_937880065.1 uncultured Ruminococcus sp. | reverse complement strand
CTCCAAAATTTCATTTATATTATTATTTTGATTTTTTTAGTAAAAAAAGACCTATCTTGCGAAAAAAGATAAGTCTCGTCAATTAAGACAAAGCCAGGATTCACATCCAGTATGTTGGCTTCACCGCGCCATGGGACGCCGACTACTCCCTTATTTATAAAATAATATCAAATATTCTCTCATTTTTCAACTAAAATTGCTTACGGTTTTTGGGACAATTTTCGTAAAGTGTCCAAAAAAGTAACACTTTCAACGAAACGGGTAAAAGTATGACAGATTGGTTTTTTGTCCAATGACACCGCTTTTTCGCTCTGTTACATTGTGATCGAACTACCTCAAGTCAGCTATCACAAGGAGGAACATGCTTTGTCATTCCACCGTCAATGCAGATATTCTCACCTGTTATAAATCCAGCCTTATCTGAGCATAAAAACAGCACCATATTGGCTATATCAAGAGGATTTCCAACTCGTCCGCAGGGCTGCTGAACAGCGTCTGCCCCCTCATATACGGTATAGGCTGTATCAATCCAGCCGGGTGAAATTGAATTTACACGGACTTTTCCTGCAAGGCTGACCGCTAAAGCGTGAGTCAATGCCGCAATTCCGCCCTTTGCCGCAGTATAGCTTTCAGTCTGAGATTGGCTCATTCTGTCACGGGATGAGGATATATTGATAATTGACGCACCCTCTCCGAAATATGGCATAAACAGCTTTGACAGGTAAAATGCCGCAGTAACTCCAACGGAGAGAGCATAGCTGAATTCCTCATATGTGCAGTCGCTTATGCCTTTCATCATTGGCGGTGCGTTGTTGATGAGATAATCAACTCTGCCGTACTCTGAAATAACCTGCTCCGCAAATTTTTCCAATGTTGCTTTATCTCCGATATCACCTGCAAAATGGTCGCCCTCCACGGTATCAATAACGCAGACGATTGCACCGTTTTTGCGAAATTCCTCGGCTATACATCTGCCAATTCCATTCGCTCCACCTGTTATTACAGCAACTTTATTTTCAAATTCTTTCATAGCCAACCTCCTAAAGAATATACTATAACTATATCATAAAAAGCATATTATGTCAATAAAAAAACACTCCCCTTGCGGAGAGTGTATGATATGCTGATTTGATTATGAATTCTTATCAACTGTATGGAACTTTTTAAGGTTGCCGATTTTCTCATTACGCTCGTCAAGAATTCTCTCAACATCTGTCCATTCAAGTCCCTGATTTACGCAAAGCACCATAATGTGGTATAAAAGGTCGTTGATTTCGTTCATAAGCTCGTCATTGTCGTTATTCTTTGCAGCAATAACAGTTTCAGTAGCTTCCTCGCCGATTTTCTTGCAGATTTTGTCTACACCCTTGTCGAAAAGGTAGCAGGTATAAGAATTTTCAGCAGCACATCCGTTATCATACTGCTTTTTTCTCTCCTTGATTACTTCAAAAATTTCGTGATATACGTTCATTTTTTATTCCTCCGTGTTATATAATTCATTAAAGAAACAGCTGTAGTTTCCTGTATGACAAGCAACTCCCGTCTGCTCCACATTTACAAGCAGGGTATCATTATCGCAGTCGCCATAAATTGACATGACTTTCTGCAAATGTCCCGATGTAGCACCCTTATTCCAATACTCCTGACGGGAACGGCTCCAGAACCACGTGTAACCCGTTTCAAGAGTTTTTTTCAGGCTCTCCTTGTTCATATACGCAAGCATAAGAACCGTTTTTGTGTTGACCTCATAACAAATTGCAGGGATTAACTCCCCTTTTTCAAAGAATTTGTCAAGGTCGTTTAAATCAATTTTAATCATTTTACACTCCTATTCCTTAGGTATGCCCTTTTCGTCGAATTTATTTTGAAGTTCCTTTGATACTGAATTGCACGAATAAACAACATTAGCAATAAGAACAACAGAATACACAAGTGATAAAGCTCTTGCAACGTTATCTCCTTTAAAATAGTACATAAGAAATATTGCAGGAATACCAAGCAGAAGATAAACAATTCCTATTATAATCCATTGTTTACCGCAAGCCGTATTTGCATAGTTCCATGCTTCAAAGCTTGATTTTGCTGATTCAGTACGAAATCCGTACTTCATTTCCCTATCATTTGACGAATATTTTTTCATAAAAAATCCGCCCAACAATACAGTAAATGAGATAACAATATTTATAATAAATATTATTTCCATATCTTACCTCACAATAACTCCACGTTCTCTGCAATAATCCTTAACCTCGCCTACAGTAAGCTCTCTGAAATGGAACAGCGAAGCCGCAAGAGCCGCAGTTGCTCCTGTTTTTTCGAAAACTTCATAGAAATCATTGATTTTTCCTGCACCGCCGCTGGCAATTACAGGAATTGAGCAGTTGTCGCATACGGCTTTCAGCATTTCAATGTCAAAGCCCTCTTTTGTGCCGTCAGCGTCAATGGAGTTCAGGCATATTTCTCCTGCACCAAGTTTTTCAATTGTATGCACCCAGTCGATAAGGTCAATTCCCATATCAACTCGTCCGCCATTGATGTACACCGTCCACTTGTGGTCGGCTATTTTTTTAGCGTCAATTCCAACGCATATACATTGACTGCCGAAAATATCTGCTCCGTCCTTGATAAGCTGCGGATTTTTTACAGCCTGCGAGTTCACAGAAACCTTGTCCGCACCTGCACGGAGAGTTTCACGTATATCGTCAACTGTCTTTATTCCGCCGCCAACTGTCAGCGGCACAAATACTTTTTTAGCAGTTTCGTTTGTAAGCGAATGATATAATGTAGAGATTGTATAAAGAACAATTAATGACGCTCCGTATATACAAACACCAACCACATCTAACGCATCCCCATTTATTGCTGCAAATACTATTAAAAGCACAAGTGCGGCGATACCAAGAAGTGCACCAACCCCATGTGAAACTGAACTAAATATTTCTTCTCCTAAAGTATAACCGCTACTGTTTCTTTTTGCCATAATGACCTCCAAAAAATTAATGGGGTTTATCTTGTCTTATATTTATCAATTAAAGCACACTTTTGCTGGTAGTTTGTTTTAATTTCACGCATTAAGACTTTCTCATTTGTCTTTTCCCTTACTTTATTAG
>CALFMA010000306.1 GCA_937880065.1 uncultured Ruminococcus sp. | reverse complement strand
ACAAAGCCGCTTTTCGGCGGTGCATTCCTCGATATTACCGACGAAAAAGAAAGAGATATGCTCATTGAGCGTCTTGCTTATATTGATGAGGTAACTGAAATTGCAAACCGCAATAAGCTTGTTACTATGGGTGATGAAATATACGAATGCAGCCGAACACTGGGCTACAGCTACTGGGTTATCGTTGTAGATATTGATAAATTCCATATTATAAATGACACCTGCGGATACGAAAACGGAAACAATATCCTCCGTAACTTCGCTCATATCCTCTACAAATTCGTAACTCCCGGCGGTCTTGCTGCACGTATAAGCGGCGATAATTTCGCACTTGTGCTTCGTGATTATGGTGATGACGATCTCCCTCTCCGTACCGCCAAAGGTATTCAGGAGGAATTTTCAATGCTTGCGGTGGATAATTTTGCCGCTGTAAGCCTTACTTGTTCAATCGGTTATTCAAAAGTTCCCGATGACGGAGATTGTTTTGAGAGTATTCTCGAACACGCAGAATTTGCCCTTAAAACAGGTAATGGTGTATCAGGTACTATCTGCCGTTATGACCCCAGTATGCACGACTCAATTCTCGGCATAACTGAAATCGAGAAGGCTCTCGCACTTGCAATTGACAGTAATGAGCTTCATCTTTTCTATCAGCCTAAAATTGACCTTAAAACAGGCAAAATTATGGGCGTTGAGGCGCTTATCCGCTGGATTAAGCCCGACGGAACAATTATGGCTCCCGATTCCTTTGTTCCTATTGCTGAAAAATCTCGTCTTATCGGTAAAATCAGCGAATTTGTCCTCAATGAGGGCTGCCGTCAGAACGCTCTCTGGCAGAAGCTTGGCTATCCGAAAATTGTTATGTCAATCAATTTCACTTCCACAGACTTCTATCAGAACGACTTGAAAGACAGAGTTCTTGATGCACTTGTAAGAACTGACCTTGACCCGAAATGGCTTGAGGTTGAACTTACTGAAACAATTGCTCTCAGTGACATTGATTTTGCTGTTGGTCAGATGAATAAGCTTCGTGACCTTGGTGTAAAGCTTGCTATGGATGATTTCGGTACAGGTTATTCTTCATTGAGTTATCTGCAAATTCTCCCAATCACACTTTTAAAGCTTGACCGTTCATTTATTACTGATATTCAGAATGACAACATTGCATACGAAATCGTTTCGGCTGTGATAAGCATTGCAAAATCCAAGCATATCAAAACTATTGCTGAGGGTGTCGAAAATACTAAACAGGAAGATATTCTCCGTCAGGCAGGCTGTGACTACGGTCAGGGATACCTTTATGGTAAGCCTATGCCCGCCCAAGAACTTGAAAAACTGCTTCGTGCTGATATGTAATTCAAATCAAATCGGAGATACTCATAGGCAGAGTTTCCCCGTAAAATATTAATATTAACGATGTAATAATCGTAAAAATGGAGGTTTTAAAATGAGAAGAATAGGTATTCTGACAAGCGGCGGCGACTGCCCCGGACTTAATGCAACTATCAGAGGTGTAGCAAAGGCTTGCTATGAGCAGTTCGGTGAAGATAATGTAGAAATTGTCGGTATATCCAACGGCTACTACGGACTTATCAATAATCTTTGCAAGGAAATGTCACCCTCATCTTTCTCGGGTATTCTGACACAGGGCGGCACTATTTTCGGAACAAAGCGTCAGCCGTTCAAGATGATGCAGGTTATTGGCGAAGATAACGTGGACAAGGTTAAAAATATGAAGGAAACCTACAAGAAGCAGAAGCTTGATTGTCTGCTTACTCTTGGCGGAAACGGAACTCATAAAACATCTAAGCTCCTTTATGATGAGGGACTTAATGTAATCGGCTTGCCCAAAACTATCGACAATGATATTTTCGGTACAGATGTTACTTTCGGATTCCATACAGCTGTGGATATTGCTACAGATGTTATTGACCGACTTCATACAACAGCTGCAAGCCACAGCCGTGTGCTTGTATGCGAAGTTATGGGAAATAAAGCAGGTTGGCTTACACTTAATGCAGGTATTGCAGGCGGTGCTGATATTATCGTTATTCCCGAAATTCCTTATGATATTGACAAAATCTGTGACGCTGTAATGGCTCGTTCCGCATCAGGAAAGACATTCTCTATCCTTGCTGTCGCTGAGGGTGCATTCGATGTTGCTGAGGCTGAAATGAAGAAAAAGGAAAGAGCTAAAAAGCGTGCAGAGGCAGGAATTATAACTGCTACAGGACGTATTGCTGCACAAATTCAGCAGAATACAGGCATTGAGGCTCGTGTATGCGTTCCGGGACATATGCTCCGTGGCGGTGCTCCAAGTGCATACGACAGAATTCTCTCAACTCAGTTCGGCGTATTTGCGGCTTCACTTATTGCCAAGGAAAAATACGGCAGAACTGTAGCTAAAATAGGTGAAAAAATCACCTCGGAGAAACATGCCGGTTCCTTTTTTATCCTTCGCCGTGCAATCAGAAGTTCATCGTAGCTCCTGCCATGCACCTTATGCCGCGTGTCTCATATCCTGCATAGTCGTAATATTCGCGGTCGAGCAGGTTGTTGCCTTGGAGATATATGCCGAAACGCTTGCCTATCTGATAGCTTATGCGCGCATACAATTCATTCTTGTTATCGATGCGTTCTGTGTCCTTTCCGGAATCGAACTGCGTGAAGTTGTATCCGACTCTCATGGACAGGTCCTTTATCGGGCGTATCTCTGCGTTGAGGTCCAATATTACTTTGGGCTTCATCATGAGCAGGTAGTCGTGCTTGGCATCCCATGAACTGAAGCGCAGGTCTCCTGAGAGGTTAATCCAGCCTTTGGCATCGTATCCGGCCTTTACGCCGAAGAAGAAATTGCGGGTATCCTGCTGTGCGAGTTCTACATACACAATATCGTTATACATGCTTCCCGGCACCTGCAGCAAATCGTCTTTTGTATATGTCTATCCCATGTAAGCCTCGCAAGATACC
>CALFMA010000305.1 GCA_937880065.1 uncultured Ruminococcus sp. | reverse complement strand
TAAATTATAGCATATTATTAAATTTACAAAAGATATTATTTATAATAAAATGTAAACAGGTGATTAATATGGATATAAAAGTAATAAAAGTAGGACCTCTAGAAACTAATTGTTATATGTTAACAATAGATAACGAATGCTTGATAATAGATCCAGGTGATGATTTTCAAAAAATAAAAGAAGCGGTAGGAGATAAAAAGGTAATCGGTTGTCTTGTAACTCATTTTCCTCAAGACCATATAGAAGCATTAGAAGAAGTAGTTAGTTACTATGATATAGAAATTAATCAAAGTAAATATGGTAAATTTGTAGAAGTAACTGAAGACACAAATATTTTCATTTATCCACCTTATGAATTTAAAGCAATTGATGCTTTAATTACAAATTTTCATTTACCTAAATCAACATTGCTAATGCTTGTAAGCGCACTAGCCTCGAGACAGTTTATATTTGAAGGCTACGCTGAAGCGATTAAAGAAAAATATCGATTCTACAGCTACGGCGATTGTATGTTTATTTTATAATATATTTAGAGAGGTATTGAAAATGTTAGATATAAAAATTATTAGAGAGAATCCTGAAAAAATAAATGAGCTTTTCGATAAAATTGCTTCACAGCAGACACTCTATATTCCCGTTGACCGTGAGGATAAGCAGGCTGAATACAAGAAATACGAAAGCGGAATGACATTGAGCAAGGCACTTAATACTGTGAGAAGTGCAAAGGATTTCTTCTTCCCGCAGACGGAAAATCTTGCGGAATTCAAGTTAAGCGGAAAGACTATCGAGGTTAAGGATATCCGTAAGGAAAACGAGGATTTCGTAGTTTTCGGCGTGCGTGCCTGCGATGCAAAGAGCTTTGAAATTCTGGACAGCGTATTTTTAACCGAGCCTGTTGATTCGTTCTATAAAAATCGCCGTGAACACGGCACAATCGTGACAATGGCTTGTACTCGTCCCGAAGAAACCTGCTTCTGCACAACTTTCGGCATAAATCCTACCGTTCCCGGTGGAGATGCTTCCGTATATTTTGACGGTGAAAGCTATTTCTTTGTTCCCTTTACCGATAAGGGAAAGGCGTTTATGGCTTCAATTTCCGATATGCTGGAGGAGGGCGATGTATCAAAGCTTTCCGAGGTTCAGGCAAAGGCAAGAGAAATTATGACTCGTCTGCCCCTTGCAAATCTCACTACCGATTCATTCGGCGGCGAAAAGCTTATGGAGCATTTCAATTCCAAGAAATGGGCAGAGCTTTCAGAGGCTTGTATCGGCTGCGGTACCTGCACATTTGTATGCCCTACCTGTCAATGCTACGATATACGTGACTATGACACAGGAAACGGCATAAAGCGTTTCCGCTGCTGGGATTCCTGTATGTATTCCGATTTCACACAAATGGCACACGGAAACCCAAGAACATCACAGCTTGAACGATTCAGACAGCGTTTTATGCACAAGCTTGTATATCACCCATCAAATCACGAGGGAGAATTCGGCTGTGTAGGCTGCGGAAGATGTCTTTCAAAGTGTCCCGTATCACTTAATATTGTCAAGGTAATGAAAGCATTGGAGGATAAGTAATGAATAATGATACATTAATACCCCTTGTGGGCGTTGTTACTGATGTCCGTCAGGATACTCCCGATGTAAAGACTTTCAGAGTAAATGCCCTTGAGGGCGGCAAGGTTTTTGAGCATATGCCGGGTCAGTGTGCAATGCTTTCAATCCCCGGAGTTGGCGAGGCTATGTTCTCTATCACTTCATCTCCCACAAATAAGGAGTTTATGGAGTTCAGCATAAAGAAATGCGGCTGTCTTACAGAATGGCTTCACGCAATGGACGTAGGTCAGCAGATTACAATAAGAGGACCTTACGGAAATTATTTTCCTGTTGAAACCGAATTAAAGGGCAAGGATTTGCTTTTTGTTGCAGGCGGAATTGGTCTTGCACCACTTCGCTCTGTAATAAATTATGTCCGTGACAACAGAGAAAATTATGGTGATGTGCAGATTGTCTACGGTTCACGTTCCAAGGATGATTTGGTGGATTATCAGGAGATAATCGACGAGTGGATGGCTGATGACAATATTCAGGTAAACCTCACTATTGACAATCCGCAGGAGGGCTGGGACGGTCACGTTGGCTTTGTTCCCAACTATGTCAAGGAACTTATGCCCTCCACAAATAAGACTGTACTTGTGTGCGGCCCTCCCATAATGATTAAATTTACCCTTGCAGGACTTAAAGAACTGGGATTTTCTGAAACTCAGGTATACACAACTATGGAGCTGCGTATGAAGTGCGGAGTCGGCAAATGTGGACGCTGCAACATCGGCAATAAGTACGTATGCAAGGACGGTCCCGTGTTCCGATATGATGAACTGGGCGAGCTTCCCGATGAATATTAAGGAGGTAATTGCAATGGAAAATATGGTTAATGTCTATCTTTTCGGCAAAAAATATGCTGTCCCCGAGGGACTTACTATAATGACTGCTATGGAATATGCAGGCTATGACCTTGTAAGAGGCTGCGGCTGCCGTAACGGATTCTGCGGTGCTTGTGCTACAATTTACAGAATTCACGGCAAACAGGAACTTCATGCTTGTCTTGCTTGTCAGACAGAGGTTCAGGAGGGAATGTATGTTGCAACCCTGCCTTTCTTCCCCCTTGTAAAGCAGATTTACAACATTGAGGAAATCAAGCCCACAGAGCAGATTATGATGCAGCTTTATCCCGAAATTTACGCTTGTATTGGTTGTAATGCCTGCACAAAGGCTTGTACTCAGGAACTTAATGTAATGCAGTATATCGCATATGCACAGCGTGGCGAGTATGAGAAATGTGCAGAGGAAAGCTTTGACTGCGTAATGTGCGGAGTTTGTTCCTCACGCTGTCCTGCCGGAATTTCTCACCCACAGGTGGCAATGCTTGCACGTCGTCTTAACGGTAAATATCTTGCTCCCGACTGCGGTCATCTTGAGGACAGAGTAAAGGAAATCAAGGACGGCACATTTGAGGAGCTTATCGAAAATCTTATGCAGAAGCCCATTGATGAAATCAAGGAGCTTTATAATACAAGAGAGATTGAGAAGTAAGGAGGGGCGGATATGTATAAAATTGAAAAATTCAATGAGCTGGCAAAAATCGTAGCAGAAAAAAGAGCTGCAAATGCCGATTTAGAGCCAAGAAGAATGACAGCAGAGGAAAAGGATAATCTCCTTGCAACTTTCCACCCCGACTATAAGCAGGAAGAATTTACAGTTCTTTCCGCAGGTGTTAACAAGGGCGATAAAGTTCCTACACAGCTTGCAGAGCTTTTACAGGGCAAGAGCAGAATTTCTGCTGCTGACGTTGACCTCAATGCTCCCGATTATGACACAGATGTGCTTATTATCGGCGGCGGCGGAGCAGGTGCATCTGCGGCTATTGAGGCTGACGAAGCTGGCGTAAAGGCTATGATTGTCACAAAGCTTCGTATCGGTGATGCTAACACAATGATGGCAGAGGGCGGAATTCAGGCGGCAGATAAGCCCAACGATTCTCCTGCAATTCACTATATTGACGCATTCGGCGGCGGTCACTTTGCCGCAAAGCCTGAACTTGTAAAAAATCTTGTTACAAAAGCTCCCGAAGCAATTCAGTGGCTCAATAAGCTTGGCGTTGAATTTGACAAGGAAGCTGACGGCACAATGGTAACAACTCACGGCGGCGGTACTTCACGCAAGCGTATGCACGCTGCAAAGGATTACACAGGCGCAGAAATTATGCGTACTCTCCGTGATGAAGTTCTCAACAGAGGTATTCCCGTAATTGATTTTACAGCGGCTGTTGAAATTATCCTTGACGAAAATGGCAAGGCAGCAGGTGCGGTTCTTATGAATATGGAAACAAAGGAACTTCTTGTTGCCCGTGCAAAGACAGTAATCATCGCAACAGGCGGTGCAGGACGACTTCACTATCAGGGATTCCCCACATCAAACCACTACGGTGCAACAGCTGACGGACTTATTCTCGGCTACCGTGTAGGTGCAAGACTTCTCTATGCTGATACTCTCCAGTATCACCCCACAGGTACAGGTTATCCCGAACAGATTTTCGGTGCGCTTGTAACTGAGAAAGTTCGTTCTCTCGGTGCAAAGCTTGTAAATATTGACGGTGAAGTATTTATGCACCCACTTGAAACTCGTGATGTAACAGCGGCTTCAATTATCCGTGAGTGTCAGGAGCGTGACAAGGGAATTGAAACTTCACTCGGTAAGGCTGTATGGCTTGACACACCTATGATTGAGTATAAGCACGGCGAGGGTACAATTGAAAAGCGAATCCCTGCAATGATGCGTATGTTCGGCAAATACGGCATTGATATTCGCAAAGAGCCTATTCTCGTTTATCCAACACTTCACTATCAGAATGGCGGTCTTAATATTTCAGCTGATTGTTCAACTGATGTTGAAAACCTTTATGCCGCAGGCGAGGCAGCAGGCGGTATCCACGGCAGAAACCGTCTTATGGGTAACTCTCTCCTTGATGTTATCGTATTCGGCAGAGATGCAGGAAAAAATGCTGCTGCAAAGGCAAAGGAAACAGCAGTTCCCGAAAAGCTCACTCTGGAGCATATTGAAAAGTTCAGCAAGGAACTTGAAAATGCAGGCGTAGCAAGTGAAACAGCTTCACCAATGCTGCTTCCAAAGTATGCACGTAAATCATAAACTATAAATATTATAAATCGGCGGACATATAGGGAAATCCCTGTCCGTCGATTTGTGCGAATAGGCAATTTGTAAAGTTGCACAATTTTTTATCTAAGGAAGTGTTTTTACTATGGATTTAATTACCATAGGCGATTTTTCAATCTCTGTAACATCGGTTGCTTTTCTGATGTTTTCCGTATTTCTTATTGTGGCGGTTGGCTATTTACTGGGAAGAATTACCATTAAGGGTATATCTTTAGGCTCTGCTGGAGTTTTCATAATCGCTCTGCTTTACGGATGTTTCTTCTATGATAATTTAAGTGAAAATCTTATGATTGCAGGGGAGTCATACGTAAAAAATGCCCTTAAAGTCGTAGAAAATATGGGACTTATCCTCTTTGTAACATCTGTAGGATTTATTGCAGGTCCCAATTTCTTCGGGAATTTCAAGAAAAATTTCAAGAATTATGTATTGCTTGGACTTGTAATAATTATCACAGGCGGATTAACCTGTGCAGGCTGTATTCTCCTTGATACAAAAATTTCGGGAGAACCTGTGGAAAATACAGCGTCAATGCTGGTTGGACTTCTTGCAGGAGCGTTGACAAGTACCCCTGCATTTTCAGCGGCTAAGACAACAGTTGCAGACCGTGTAAATGGTGCAGTTTTAGAGGATTATGTAACGGTAGGATACGGAATTGCCTATCTTTTCGGAGTAATCGGAGTTGTGCTTTTCATTCAGATTATGCCAAAGCTTATGAAAGCTGATATGGCTAAGGAGCGTGAATTGCTCATTACAGCTGATACAAAGGGAACAAAAAAGGAATACAAGGGCAAGCTTATAGAAATGGACGATTTTGGAATTATGCCTTTTGCTCTTGCGGCAATTGTTGGTATATTCGTTGGTTCAATAAAGTTCGGCAGTTTTTCTCTCACTACAACAGGCGGCTGTCTGCTTATGGGATTGATTTTCGGTCATTTCGGCAGATTTGGAAAAATGTCGGTTATGCCAAAGGATACAACTCTCAAAGTTTTCCGTGAATTTGGACTCATTCTGTTCCTCATTGGTGCAGGTATCGCAGGCGGAGCGAATTTCGTCACATATTTCAAGGGCGTATACTTCCTCTATGGCGTTGTTATGACAGTTATTCCTATGATTGTAGGTTTCCTCTTTGCAAAGTATGTGTTGAAACTGAGCTTGCTGAACAATCTCGGCTCTATCACAGGCGGTATGACTTCAACTCCTGCTCTTGGTACGCTTATCGGCACAGCTAAGACAGAAAATGTAGCGTCTGCATATGCGGCAACTTATCCTATTGCCCTTATTTCTGTAGTTGTTGTATCACAGATATTGCTGAATTTATTTAAATAAACAAAAGGAAGCCATTAGGTCAATACTCATATAGAAGTTTTCAAAGAACTAATATGAAAGACCTATACAGCGGGCTATAATAAAAAGGCAGATACTTCAAAAGAGAGGTATCTGCTTTTTTGTTATGATAATGCTCAATCCCTGAAAAGGAAAAGTAATGGAAATTATTTGATATATAGCAGAAGTTGTGCTGGGTGTGTTTAATTATGTTGTGGAAAGTTCAGCATATCTCTTGAGCACAGATGATGCATCTGACGCATTGATACTTCCGTCACCATCCCAATCAGCATATCTTTTCATTATAACAAGCGGACCAAGTGTATCATTTGTTGAAAGATCGGCGTATATTTCAAGTATTTTTGATGCGTCGCTTGAATCTAATTTACCGTCGCAATTCACATCGCCTGTGACAACTTCTGTGTCAAAAATACCGTCATTGTCAGGATCGGCATAACACACAAGATCATCTATTTTTTCATCATACTTCCAAAGGTTATCCGCAACCGAATAAATCTCGTATCCTATCTGATTAATATTCTCATTCTGTGGCAGGTATATCTGAGCTCCGTTTTCGTCTGTCTGAGTACCAAGGAATGTGATTTTTGCATCAAGGGGAGCATCATGTCTTACAAATATTCCCCCTGCTGTTTCTTCAACAGAAATCGTTCCTGCACACTTGCCCCACACGTTGTATTTACAAAAACGAGGATTTTTATACAAGCCGTCAACGGAAGATAAACTCATAGAGATTCCAGCGGTTTCAGTATAGGATTTGCACGTAACGCTTAAATAATTTTTCTTTATCTCTGCTGAAAAATCTCCGAAAGCTGCTATTTCTTGTAATGAATTTTCAGTATGAACGCTAATTTCGCCTGAACTTTTAAAATCTTCTTCTGAAATATTTGCTGTTTCGAATTTATAGCAATCAGCACTATCGAGATAGAAATTCTTCAATGACGATTTGCCTTCATAAAACATTTTTTCAGTTAGTCTGAAATCATTATATGTTCCTTTATAAGTTTCACTTTCATCACCATTTATAATGGAAAAATTGAATTCTCTGCTTTTGGCAGAGTTTCCAACCTGAACTGACGCTATATTTTCAGCAGTTGGAACATCTATTTCAGCAGAGGGATTTATCAGTCCCTTGTAATTTAATAAATTATCGTTGTCGATAACACTACGGAAGCTTGAATTGTTTTCATCTGCATTGTAGGCTGGGATATAGTACGTATTATCCGCTGTATTTATATAAATGCAGTTATTTTCATTAAACCCGCCTGTTATATCATTGGCATTATCGAAATTGGAATTAAGAGTTAATATACACTTGTTGTATGTTTTACCGTTGAATAACCAATTTCCGTCAGCCGCACCAATACCTGCAACTGAATGTATGCTGTTATTTGAGTGGAATGAAACGAAGAAATATTTATTTTTTTCCATTGCATTTTCAGCTGTATCCACAAGCTTTTTCAATTGCTGCTCTGTGGTGTGATTACAAAAATCGTATGACATAATAAATTCCTGTCTGAGAAACTCCTGTGACATATCGTAATAAGCAATAATGTCATTTACAGATTTATCAAACTTCACATCATACAAATTTTTTGCATCTTCCTGTATAGCTGAAACGGGTATAACCCCATTGTGTGAGAGCACCTGCAAAACTGCCATACCATAACTACCGTCTGAATCTTCAAAGTGATAATGTGCATTTTCTCCTATATAAAGCAACGCTTCATTTTGCGATATATTTTTCTGAAAAGCTGTCATTATATCCTTTTCAGGAGTTGTAATGCCATTATTCGGAAAATTAAAATAATCCGTATCGGCTCCTAAAGAGGAGGCAATCTCATTTAAATCCGTATTTGATGATTTCAATTTCATAGTAAAACTTGTATTTTCTTTGATTTCTGCAAATGAAGCAAGCGGATTAACAGCAGTAAGCATAAGGCTCAATGCACATAATGTTGATATTAATTTTTTCATAGCAATTCTCCTTTTTATTTTATGGATTTTAAAATCTGATAGGCTTCTTCGTACCCTATGTTAGCCAAAAATATTCTCATCAAAACATTCTTTCTATAATATACAATAAAATACAGATATTCATCCAATTCCGTATTAGATGCAGATACAATATACCCTTCTGTGCCATTGACTAAAATCGGTTCTTCAAGTTCCCAATCGTTAAATTCAAGAACATACTCCTCCAGTGATGTACTTTCATCAAAATACGTATAAACAATCTGAAAATGCTTTTCAGGATAGGACGTTTTTACAGGTTCTTTACATCGAAAGAATAAAGAGATAGAAGGATTTTCGTCATTAACATATTTTATTTCTGTGTGTGTCGCACCTTTCGGAAGATATTCCGGTGCATCTACATCAAAACCGAATTTTCTGCATAAACTTTTTATTCCATATTTATCAGAAGTTTCTATTTCAATACTGTTTTGACTATCGGCTGAAATGATATCAGCCTTAGAAATAACAGTTGAAAATATCGATATGAATATTAACATGGCAAATCCGATTGAAACAAATAATTTCTTCATCGCTATCTCCCCCTTACCTTATAGCGTCAAGAATTGCAAAAGCTTCTTCATCAGTCAAATTCAGCGAATACGTTTGTATCAATACATTATCCCTGCACATAAAAATACTGTGAGCTGCAACATTTATTTGAGGAAGTGTGTATGCCGTCAGAGAACAATTATCATCTTCAAAAAGCACCTTTTCGGAATTATTTTCTTTGTAATGATTCAGATATTCTACTAAATCATGACGATTATTAAAGAAATAATAATTTATTGAAAAACTTTTTCCCTTATGCACTTCTTTTTCATAGCCGTATTCTTTAAAATCCACGACAATATGGCTATATGTATCAGTATTGCTCAGCGTTACTTCATGATATGATAAATTATCGGGAATCCACGTGGGAACAACTGGCGGTATTTCATCATATACGGAGCAGAAATAACGTATACCATATGGGTCGTCATCGGTAGTTGGCGGTGAAAAATCATATTTACTGCTTTGTGAATCATTTTTTATTTTTTTAAGGTCAATGAAAATCTGTTCGCCTTTTCTGAAAGCAGCTGTAAAAAGATTTTCGCCTGATACTGTCAAAGTGCTTATATTTCCAACAGCAATTAATGCAACTACAGCGGCAATTGCAGCTTTTTTTTGCTTGAACAAACCTTTTCTGCGATTGATTCCTGCTTTTCTTTTTATGCTGAAAAGCTGATTTTCAATGTCAATATCGGGGATAATCAGATTATCGTTTTCAGCAATTGCTGATATAAGTTCATCTATAAGTTCAGTATCGGGATTTTCTTTTGCGATTTCCGCTTCAAGCAGCTCATTAAGCTCTGCATTGTCAGGCAGTAAAACGGAACTGTCAGAGCAGATTTTTTCAAATATATTCTCTTTCATTCCTTTTCCCCCTTAGATTTCAGAATTTTCTTCCTTATACGTTGCAAACGCTTATACAATGCAGCCTCTGATGTATTTGTCATATCTGAAATAGTTCCAATATCCGTTCCGTCAATATAATATGCTGTAAGGAGTTTTTCTTCCTCTTGTGATATTATGCCCTCAAAAGCAGTTTCCTCGTTCATATTTTCAGGCTGAGATATATTTTCGCATTTTTCTATGGGGACAAATTCAATATTGTTTTTTATATAGTTCTTAATAATATTCTGTGCTGTTTTATAAAGCCAAGATTTTATATTTTCGGAAATAATCAATTTTTCACGCTTTTTATGCATAACAAGAAAAACTTCCTGAGTGCAGTCCTCTGCCGCATACTTATCACGAAGCTTTATATAACAATATTTATAAATCGACTGATAATATGTTCTTACAATTTCATCAAAAATATTGTCACGCATAAAATTGATTATCTCCTTTATGGAATTCCATATATAAATGGAAAAAAATGTACTCATTTTGGACATCCAAACTTGAATTTGTATGATTAAACAAAATCAGTATTTGTTTTTTATTAAATATAAACAACTGATTCAATTATACCATATCATATAGAATTTTTCTACTAATACTTTTATTCTTTTGAAATAATCATAAGGGGTTCTCTAAAAAGCTACCTCACGACTGAATTTCTATGACAAACATCATTTACTGCGTTGACAAACCTTGCAATACATCAAGTATTACTGCGGTTTGTCGCCTTGTA
>CALFMA010000304.1 GCA_937880065.1 uncultured Ruminococcus sp. | reverse complement strand
TTAAAACTGCAAAACAAACTCGTGAAATCTTTGAAAGCTTAGGAGTTTATGACGATATCATCCGTGCTAAAGAAGGTAAAAGAATCAGAGCTGGTAGAGGTAAAACAAGAGGAAGAAAATACAAAAAAGTAAAAGGACCTCTCGTTGTAGTCGGTGAAGACAAAGGAATTTCCTTAGGTGCAAGAAACCACGCTGGTGTAGATGTTGTGGTTGTTGAAAACCTAAACGCTGAATTATTAGCACCAGGTACTCACCCAGGAAGACTCACAGTCTATACCAAATCAGCTGTTGAAAAGTTAGGAGGTTTATTCCAATAATTTTGGAAAATAGGTGATTATTATGGATTCATACTCAATTATTATTAAACCTCATGTTACTGAAAAAACCATGAATTTAATTGATTTAAATAATGAAATCAGTTTTGTTGTTAATCGTACTGCTAATAAAAAGCAAATCAAAAGAGCTTTTGAAGAGTTATACGAAGAAGAAGTAGCAAGAGTTAATACTCATATTACTACTAAAGGTGTAAAAGTAGCATACATTAAACTTGTTGAAGAAGAAATGGCAGAAGAAATTGCTGTCAGATTAGGAGTATTCTAAGGAGGAATTAAATATGGGAAAACGATTAATTCATCAAAGAAGAGGAAGAGGAACTCCTGCTCACCGTGTTGCTTCTCATCGTTTTAAAGATAAAATCAAATACAGATCTTACGATGCATTAGAAAAAGAAGGCAAGGTTGATCCGCTTGCAACGCCTGTATCTTTATTGTATGAAGATGCTCCGAATTCTCATAAGCTGAACATCCGTCACAGCCTCTGGTCCGATGGAACAATTACCGTTTACAAGCCGTGGGAAAATAATCAGGAATAATTATGAAAATGAAAAGATTATTAGCATTAGCACTTAGCTTGGTAATGTCAGCAGCTCTTTTAGCAGCTTGCGGTAACGATGAAGAAAGCTCAAAGGCAGATACAACTACAACTCCTGCAGGCGGCGATAAGGTGCTTCTTCCCGACGATATGAAGGTAGGCGTAGAAGAGGGCGATGACGGCGAGATGAACAACTACGCTGAATTCAACGCTAAGGGCTACAAGACAGCTACTCTCTACTACACAGTTAACACAAACGACTTAGAAAGCTCAGGCGGTTTCGGTACATGGACAGGCGAATGGGAACAGGAAGACTTCAAGGCTAATGTAAAGAACGGTAAGGTTGAAGTTTCTTACGACATTCCTGCTAATGTAGGTGCAACTGTTAAGGCTATGATTTGGTGGCCACACGATGACGGCGTAACAATCGACAAGGTTGTTCTCAGCGGCGGTTCTTCTTCCGGCACAACAACAAAGACAACAACAAAGACAACTACAAAGACTACTACTAAGACAACAACAAAGACTACTACAAAGACAACTACATCTACAACTAAGACTACAACAAAGCCTACTACACAGGCTCCTACACCAACTCAGCCAGTTGCTACACTCTACGGTGACGCTAACTGTGACGGTAAGGTAACAATCGCTGACGCAGCTGCAATTTATCAGCACCTCGGTAACTCTGACAAGTATCCACTTTCAACAAAGGGTGCTGCAAATGCTGACGTAACAGGCAACGGAAACGGCGTCACAACTGACGACGGTCTTACAATTCAGAAGTACCACGCTGGTCTTATCAGCAAGCTTCCCGCTTAATCTCTGATTAACATTAAACATAAATCCGCAGGAAATTTTCCTGCGGATTTTTTTAATCGCAATTTTTGGTTAAATTGTGCTGTTTTCTCATTAATTGTGAAGTTTCCCCAGATTTATTGACATATTCGCTTTATTATGATAAAATTTAAGTATCGCAGAAATGCGAAATATATTTCGAGGGATGATTTAGAAATGAGAAAATCACACATCACAAAAGTAATGGCAATGGCACTTGCCACTTCAATTGCTGCAGGCACAGCACCTGCCGTTTATGCGGCTGATACAGCTGAACCAAAAGTTGTATACAGCTTTGACTTCGAGGACGGCGACGTTTCCGCATTCACAAACCGTGGCGGAGATGACACAACAGAAATTTCAGCTTCTACAGATGCTGCTGTAAGCGGTGAAACTGCACTTCTTGCAAGCGGACGTTCCGAAAGCTGGAATGGACCTGCTTTCCGTCTTGATGACAAGCTTGAACCATACACAGAATACTACATCAGTGCTAAAATCAAGGGCAGATACTACACTGGTGCTATGATGAGTTTCCAGTACACAGTTGACGGCGAAACAAAGTACAGCAACCTCGTTCAGAATCTCAACGGCAGCGACTGGATGTCCGTTGAAAGAGTAAAGGTAAGCTTTACAGAAGATATGGAAGGCGTTTACGTTTACTTCGAAGGCGGCTCCGATGACCTTTTCATTGACGATTTCGTTGTTGAGGAAGTTCCCGCAGTTGAAATTGAACAGGATATTCCAGGACTTGCTGCTATGTTCGGCAATGACTTCAAGGTTGGTACTGCACTTGTTCCCGGCAACCTCAGCTCACGTTCCACAATGGACCTCGTTGAGAAGCACTTCTATCAGAGCCTTACAGCTGGTAACGAAATGAAGCCTGATTCCGTTCTCAATAAGGCTGCTTGTCAGGCTTATGTTGAGGAAACAGGCGATGATACAGTTCCACAGATTTCTTTCGGTGCTGCTAAGCCTCTCCTTAACTACTGCCGCAACAACAATGTGCCTATGAGAATTCATACTCTTGTATGGCATTCACAGACTCCCGACTGGTTCTTCAAGGAGAATTACGCAGATGACGGCGAGTGGGTAAGCAAGGAAAAAATGCTTCTCCGTATGGAAAATTATATCAAGGTATTCTTCGAAACTCTCACAGAGCTTTATCCTACAGTTGATTTCTATGCTTGTGACGTTGTAAACGAGGCATGGCTCGAGGACGGTAAGCCACGTCAGCCCGGCGAGCAGGGTTCAGGCGGTTCCGCAAAGTCTGCTTGGGTACAGGTATTCGGCGATAACTCATTCATTGAGCCTGCTTTCACATATGCAAGAAAGTACGCTCCCGAGGGCTGTAAGCTTTACTACAACGACTATAACGAATATATGGACGGCAAGATGAACGCTATTATTGATATGGCTAAGGATTTAAAGGAAAAGGGTGTCATTGACGGTATCGGTATGCAGTCACACCTTGAC
>CALFMA010000303.1 GCA_937880065.1 uncultured Ruminococcus sp. | reverse complement strand
CGGTAGTAGATAGCGGAATCCGTACAATTATTGAGCTGCGCGATGAAGACCATTCTGACCGCTTATGCAGGATGTGTGCTATTCATGGTATCCGTTATTTTGCATTTCCATTGGACAGTCACAGCGTGCCAAATGAAGTAATTGCACCTAGGCTGCAAGAGTTCTTTGATATTGTGGATAAAGGGGATTGCCCTCCGCCTCTTTCCGGGTAGTGAATTGATGCAGAAAGCGGAGTTTCACATCAAGTGGTGGCAAGTGTACGGCTGGACGAAATGGCTGAAACGCCGTTGGGAACGGAAATATCCCCTGTGCAGTCTGTACCGTCAATGAGGATATTATTTGCAATTACCATGGGATTTTTTGCTTTTTCAGCTTTAAGCCATGGGGTGAACTCAAATGCTCCCATACCGATATTCCGCAGAGAATCGGGAATTTCTATAGTTTCAAGCCTTTCACAGCCCGAAAAAGCATATTCCCCGATAGTATCAACGGAATTTGGAATAACAATGGAAGTCATAGCCGTACTATTGGCAAATGCACCGCCGCAAATAACGGTAATTCCATTTGGAACTATAACCTCATTTTCGCAGAGAGTTCCGTCCAAAAGAAGATTATTCACGCTGACAAGGGGAGAAATCGCCCTCTGACTGTCAAGCCACGGAGTTGACTCAAATGCCGATGTACCGATAAATGAAACAGATTTCGGAATATCAGTTTCGGCAAGATTGCGGCATTGGCTGAAAGCGTAAGAGCCGATTTCACAAAGGGTGTCGGGGAAATCAATCTGCGGCAGATTTTCACATTCAGAAAAGGCATAATCCCCCACAGATGTGAGATTTTCGGGCAACTTAACCTTTTCAAGCGCTGAACAGCCACGAAATGCCTCATAGGGAATTTCCGCAATCGTCGGCGGCAGAGTAACCTCAGTAAGTGCCTCGCAATAGGCAAAAGAACAGCTTCCTATAGATGTAACGCCCTCCTCAATAACTACAGAGGAAATTGAGTTTTTGTAGTCCGCCCATACGGTGTAATCGGGAGAACGCCAGTCGGTCATATCTCCCTCGCCGCTTATGGTGAGAGTTCCCGTACTGTCAATAATCCAGCTGATATTTTCACCGCAGATGCCCTCAGCCGCATTTTCAGCTTCAACCGCCAAAGAACGGCTGTATACAGGGGTAAATGATACTGTGCAAGCAAGGATAAATGAAAGGTATCTTTTCATTTTTCAATCACCTTTTTTCAGAAATCAGAACTGTATTTGTTTTCTTTTTTCTGCCGAAAACGTCAGTTACCTCACAATAGAGCATACTGCCCTTTGTCCTTTCATCAATCTTGCAGGAATATGTCGGAGATACGGAAGATGTGGAATACCAGTAAATATCGCCGCTGTAGCGGATAAACCAGCGATAACGCAGACCGCTGCCCGACGCTTTGAGAGTAGTTCTTGCAACCTGTCCCATAGGTGCGGAGCTGTTTATAGGCTGTCGGATAATTTCAAGGGGAAGTCCAAGGGTTGCGGAACGGGTTCTTACTTTGTTGCCGAAAGCGTCGGTAATTTCGCAGTAAACCTCTTTTCCGTCCCTGAATTTTGTGAGAGTGCAGGAATATGTATCATCGGTATCCTTTGCTCTTGCCCAGT
Organism: uncultured Ruminococcus sp.; assembly: GCA_937880065.1. The sequence continues at coordinate 1,979 of CALFMA010000303.1, read as the reverse complement.
AGCTTGTGCCTGCATTTCTCTCGTACCATTGATATTTCAGACCGCAGCCCGCAGCATTTACAGATGTGCTGACAAGGCTGTTCAATTCCCCTGTGGTATTGGCAGGGTGGGAAATAATTTCCACGGGAGTTCCCACAATAATTGTATCGGTATTGAGGTTTTTGCCGTATTTATCAATAATTTCGCAGAAAATTCTTCTGCCGTTGTTTTCCTCTGTAAGGGTATAGGAATATGTGGGAGTGTCCATATGTTCCACAGTTGTGGAATTATCCGGCTCAATGATATTCCATTGATATTTTATATTTTCTCCTGTTGCCCCAACTGTAAGATTAATGCTGTCCCCGATTTTTGCGGCAACATCTGAAAGCTGATTTGTTATGGCAAGGGGACATTCAATATTACTGCGGACAAATCGCTGAATAAGGTCAGTTCCGCTGTTGTCTGAGGGGTCGCCATTGTTGAAGCAGACGGATATAAACTGTCTGAATGATGCGTCCTCAAATTCGGGGTGGTCCCAGCAGAGGAGATACAGGCGGTGGAGAACATTGACAAATTTGAGATAATCGGAATTTGTCACAGTTACATCTAAACCAAGATATTCTTTAAGCACAGCGGCTGCGTGGAGATTTGTTTCGCAGGAATAGCTGTGATTATAGTCGGAATTCGCTGTATCTGCACTAAAGAAGAATTCAAGCTTGTTCCAGCCGTACTGCTCACCGATATTCACAAATTTTTTCGCCATATAGTAAACGAAATCGTTTCCGTCGGGAGTTCTCTTGTTGTAAATGGTGTTATATTTTCCTGTATTGCCGCTTTCCCATATGTCGATATTTCGGATATTTTCGCAGTTGAAAATAGCTGTAATTCCTCTTACGTTTGTATGAACTTCATCGTGATAGTTATAGTTTGTATCAAAGGTATTGTTGGCGGTATGGCAGGAGTAGGAGTGGGAAAGCTCGTGCATAACGCACCAGCTTATGGCATTTCTCTCCTCAGCCATAACAGCAAGAGTTTCCTCTGTAACATCTACGCCGAAAACCGTAAAGCCGTTTATTTCCTTTTTGCTGTCAAGCTTGTAGTTGGCAGAATGAGCAACAGCACATTCGGCATCGTCAAAAAGCATATACATTGTGCCACGGCTGAAACCTGTAACATCGCTAAGACTGTTGATATACATAACAATATTTTTCAGCCATTTCTGCAATGCGTTTGTATTAACCTTTGCAGGAATACACACAAAGAGATTTTCGCCGTCGGGAGTAACTGCCTCCGCTTTGAGATAATCGGAACTTACGCTTTGGAAATTGCAGTATTCAGCGTTAAAATCCGTAACTCCCGAAAAATAGCTTGTTTCAAACCAAAGTTCCGTACCATAGGTTATAAAGTCGTAGCGGAGTTCGTATTGTGTGTCGGAAATTTTATTGATTGATGTGAGAGGAATGCTTCGTACAGGACATTCCGCACCGTTGAGAGAGTGGTGAACATAAAGAGCGATCGAGCTTAATCGGGTTTCGGAAAGTCCCGATGCGGCTTCAACTCCGATTGTGAGTGAAATTCTGTCCAGCATTTCGCAGGAAGTAGGATTGCCTTTTACAATGTCATTTTCCGCATAAACCGAAACAGATGAACTTTTTTGCTCATAAGGGGTAATTTGCAGAGAAATCTGTCTTTCATCCATAATGACAGCACTCTGGTCATTGCTTTGAGAAACAAATGCACCTTTGGCAAATATGCCGTTGTTCATACAGATTGGCATTGCTGAAATACAGATTGCCGCTGATAAACCAATGGCAGCAAAGCGTCTGAGGATTTTCCTTTTTTCCATTTTCACACACTCTTTTCTTATAAAATTTTACCAATTCTTAAAACTGTAATTTTATTCTTCTAACCAGTTTTCATTATATCAAAATAAAAATTCAGCTGACTTTCATTTACACAGGAATATTCTCCCACTGAAACAACAATCTCATACACTTTTG
>CALFMA010000302.1 GCA_937880065.1 uncultured Ruminococcus sp. | reverse complement strand
GAAAACCTCACCGTCCGCCTTCTTGCGGAACATGCAACCGATATTGTGAGCAGCGTAACCGTTTCCGCTTCCAGCAGCGGGTTTTCCGGTTCCGCAGACGATTCCGTATTTGCAGCAGTCCGCATTGCCGCCGTCAATGAAATGTATGAAAAAAAGCTGAATCAGGAGCTTGTTATAAAAAACTACCTTACAGACAGAAATGCACGTCTTGAAGAACGTGAAAACATCAGCAGAAGTATTCACAACAGCGTCGGTCATTCCATAACAGCGGCTATAATTACTCTTGAAGCGGCAGATATGCTGTTTGACAAATCTCCCGAAATGGCACGGGAAAAAATTCATACAGCAAAGGATAGAATACGAACAGGACTTGATTCCATTCGTCATGCGGTGCGAGTTCTTGACAGCGAAGCAGTAAGCATTTCACTTGCGGATTTTCTCAATGAAATAAATACAGCTGCCGATGAATTTGTTATGGACACAATGCGAAAGATACATATGGATATTCCCGAAAATAACGATGAACTTTACATTCCCCGTGAGCATACGGAATTTCTCACAGGAGCGTTCAAGGAACTTATTTCAAACGGCGTAAAACATGGAAATGCCGATGTATTTATGGTTCATATCGCTGCTGACAGCAACCACATTAAGCTTACCGTAAAAGATAACGGAAATAGCGATTTCTCAACAGAAAATTCAGCTGAAAGGCTGAGAGAGGGATTTGGACTTAAAAAGCTGAAATCCTATGCTGAAAAATGCGGAGGAACGGCGGTATTCTCAAATGAAAACGGCTTTAAATCGGAGATAACACTACCATTTGAAGGAGGTCACAATGAATAAAATAAAAGTTCTTCTTGTTGACGATGAAACATTGCTTCTTGAAAGCCTTGAAATAATACTCACCCTTAACGATATGGAAGTTATCGGAACAGCACATGACGGAAACGAGGCTCTTTCGATTCTTGAAAAACAGGAATGTTCTCTTGCCCTTGTTGACCTCAATATGAAAGGAATGGGCGGAATTGAACTTATCGGGCGGCTTAAAAGTGACTACCCCGAAATTAAAATTCTTGTGCTGACTACTTTCTATGATGATAAGAATATCACAGCGGCAATTTCGGGTGGAGCAGACGGCTATCTCCTGAAAGACAGCGGAAAAGATGCTATTCTTGGAGCAGTTGAGCAGATAATGGGCGGACGGAATGTTATTGATAACAGAGTAATGTGCCGCCTTGCCGCAATAATGAGTTCATCTGCGAAAACCGAAACCCTCCCCGACAGTATTACTGAGCGTGAAAAGGAAGTCTGCTCACTTCTTGCACAGGGACTTACAAACAGACAGATTGCCGAAACCCTCTATATTTCCGAGGGAACGGTAAAAAATTACATATCTTCAATCTACGACAAAACAGGAATTCACGACAGAGCAAAGCTGATAGTCGCAATAAAAGGGTAGGTGACCATACATGACCGCAGTCATACTTGAAAAAATGACTGCGGTTACTTTTATTTTTTTGGAAAATGTTGTATAATGATTACAGTAAAGGGATCCCTGAATTAAATTCGGCAATACTGCAAAGCTTATACAGTATTGCCTGACGGAGGAGAAATAATGGAACAAAAAATCAAAAGTCAGAAACTATCTCCTATGCGGTACATACGCAATAACAAGAGGAGAGTTTCAGTACTTGTCGTAAGTCTTAGCCTTTGCATTGCTATCATTTACGTTGTAAACTTTCTTGTAATGACAACTGACGCAATGGCGAGAAATGTATTTCTTGACACTCGCAAACTATCATGTGTAATCGGATTTACTTTAAATTTTGAAGACGATGAATACGCTGATAAAGACAATGATGAACTGAAAAATGCCAAAGGATTTCAAAAATGGATGTTGGAAACCATTTCTATCAACAATACCATTGAAGAATATCATTCCTTACGCAGCCGTATTTTGTTGGAGCAGGTTCCTTCTGGACAAAAATATCTGCACGATATATTGCAAGCCATGCAAGACAATCATAAAATTATGTTTTACTATCGCCCTTATTGGTGGGAAAAGGAAGAACCTATCAATGTTTTTAATTTTGAACCGTTGGTTTTGAAAATGTTTAAAAAACGTTGGTATGTTTTAGGCAAATACGAAGGCGGCGAAATGAAAATTTATTCTTTGGACCGTTTTGAAGATATAGACATTTCTGAAGATACTTTCTCTATGCCCGAAGACTTTGATGCAGAAGCCTTTTTTAAAGACTTTTTAGGTATCATTATCGACCAACAAGTAAAAACGGGAAACATACTCTTGAAAGTCAGTGCTTTCCAAGCTAACTATTTTCGTTCTTTACCGCTGCATGACAGCCAACAAGAAACAGAACGCAATGAGCACTATTCGCTTTTTTCCTACCGCTTGAAACCCACTTTTGATTTTATGCAGGAACTGCTTTCCCATGGCAGCACCGTGGAAGTGCTCCAACCGCTCTCTTTAAGAAAAGATATAGCAGACGAAATACGTAAAATGGTAAAACATTATAAAACAAGAAAGAAATAAATAATCCAAAAATTTGCATGGTGACCGTGCAAAAATACAAAAAAAAGAAGATTGGTTAGTATGTTCTTATTGGATTCTATCGCACCAATAGCATGGCATCATATAGATAATGCTATCTGTTGAATAATAGTTGAGGTTAGCTATAAAACAACGGGTGTTACTATCACTTAAATCTGAAGCAAGGTTAGTGATAGCCTGCAGTCTCATTGGTTTGTGATAATTCTGAAATTTACACTCCACCAATAATTTACGTATATGACCATCTATCACAAAATCCACTTCGGTACCATTTAATGTGCGATAAAACTGCAATGTTTCACCAGAGCTAAGATTACGCCATAATTCAAGCATAACCTCATTTTCAAAAAGGGCTCCTTTGTCAGTGCGAAAGTCCACTTCATTAAAACTATTATATACTATATTTCGCAGACCAAGGTCATAAAAATAAACTTTTTTCATTTGTGAAATGGTCTTTCTTTTATTGATAGACATTGGTTCTATCATTCGAATGATGTACATATGTTGCAAAAGATGTATATAACTTTCACACACCGCATATTTTAGTCCGCATTCCCTACTCAACTCATTGATATTCATTAAACTTCCGATTTGAGTAGCCAAAAGACGAATCAAACGAGTAAAACCAACAAAATGCTCATTACGTATATATTTGCGAACATCATTGAGCAAATA
>CALFMA010000301.1 GCA_937880065.1 uncultured Ruminococcus sp. | reverse complement strand
GCGAAGACGATACTTGGCTGGCGACGGCCCGGGAAACTATTTCAATGCCGGCACTTTAAAACGGAAGTCGCTTCGACTTCCGTTTTTCATATTCAAGGGCCATTAGCTCAGTTGGTTAGAGCATCCGGCTCATAACCGGACGGTCTGGGGTTCGAGTCCCTAATGGCCCACTTTAACTCCCTTTTCGGGAGTTTTTTGCTTATACGGAAAATTTTCGAAAGGAGTGCATTTATGAATCGAAAAAATCTTCTGCTTGTATACATTTTTGCTTTTATGATTATTGGTATGCTGCTTATTATAAAGAACGAAAAGTCCCATACAGCAAAGGAGAATACGGTTATGTACTCCATTGAGAAGAATAATTCTGAATCTGAAACAGAATCAGGCACCAGCACGCTAAAATCACAGAAAACCACAAAGACTAAGTCAACTAAAGCTACCAAGACAACCAAAGTTTCAACAGAAACAGAAAAGGAAACAAAAGTGGAATTGCTTTTGCCTCTTGATATTAATAAGGCGAGTTATGAGGAATTGTGCGGTTTAAGCGGAATTGGCGATAAGCTGGCACAGGAAATCATTGCTTATCGTGAGCAGAATGGCGGATTTAACAACATTGAGGAAATACTTAATGTTTACGGCATTGGCGAGAATATTTTTGAGAATATAAAGGAAAATATTTTTGTGGAAAATCCTGTTTATCCCGAAATTGAGGAGGAAACAGAAGAAGTAAAGGTTGAAGAAAATGAGCAAATTGAAGAAACAGTTGAGCATATCGAGGAAACCGAGCCGCCTCTTACTCTTGAAGATGTTGCTCCCATTGATTTGAACACCGCAGACGCTGAGCTTCTCATGCTTTTGCCCCACGTTGATGAAGAAATTGCAGAGAATATTCTTAAATTGCGTGAGGAACTTCACGTTATCAGTTCTCCCTATGAATTGCTGTATGTTGAGGGATTGTCAAGACAACAGGTTTCGGACATTTTTGAATATGTTTATGTTGAGCAGAACAGCGATTAAATTTCATTTTTCTATTGACAAAATCCCATAAATGTGATAAAATTAATGTGTAAAGCTGCTTCGTTAAGAAGCATAGTATTGACCACTCCATGGGGAGTTAGTGCCATACGGACAGCCGGTCAGATGCCGATTCCCGAACTTTTCGGTCGGCAACTTCTGTTGCCTTATTGATTTTGCGGGGCGTATGAAAATTCCCGAAAAATGCACATTCAGGCGTTTTTTGAGTATGGTGCTTTCAGATATCCCTATGATATTTCTAAGTTTTATTTCAGCTTGTGAAAGGTCAATAAGAGTAGTTAAAGAGGTATCTTTACTCGTAATATAGCCAATGGCTATTATGTGGCGTTGTTGGACAAGTACAGGCTGAAAGCTTGTACTTTTTTTATTTTGAGGTGTACTATGGAAAATAAATTAAAGCTTTACGGCTTCAATAATCTCACAAAATCCCTTAGTTTTAATATATATGATGTGTGTTATGCACGTACTCCAAAGGCACAGCTTGACTATATTGCCTATGTTGACGAGGTTTATAATTCCGAGCGAATTACCGATATTATGACGCATCTGACAGAGATGATAGGTGCACAGGTTTTAAGCGTTTCAAGGCAGGATTATGACCCGCAGGGAGCGTCTGCAACCTTTCTTATTGCCGATGATACAATGATTCCCGCAGGGGGCAATGAAATTGTGGCTCACCTCGACAAAAGCCACGTAACAGTTCATACATATCCCGAATATCACCCCGAAACAAGCATTGCTACTTTCCGTGTTGATATTGACGTTGCAACTTGTGGAAAAATCACACCTCTTACTGCTCTTGATTATCTTATCGGAAGCTTCGACAGCGATATTATCACTATGGATTATCGTGTAAGAGGATTCACAAGAAATGTCGGCGGAGAAAAATTCTTCATCGACCACAATATTACCTCAATTCAGGATTATATTGACGAGTCAACCCTTGATAAATACGACGCTGTTGATATAAATGTCTATCAGGCTAATATGTTCCATACAAAAATGCTCATTAAGGAAATTGAATTGCAGAATTATCTGTTCAATACCGATGTTCATGAACTTTCACCACGCAGCCGCCTTGATATTACAAATGCTCTGCGTCGTGAAATGATAGAAATTTTTAGTGGAAGGAATGTTTTCGGCAATGGGTCTTTCACAGGTTAATGCCCCTATATACGAGGCTCTCAGACGATTCAGACGAATGAGAGTTGTTCCCTTTGATGTTCCCGGACATAAGAGGGGCAGGGGAAATATGGAGCTTACGGAGTTCCTGGGCGAAGATTGCATGAATGTGGATGTAAATTCAATGAAACCTCTTGACAATCTCTGCCACCCTGTTTCAGTTATCCGTGATGCGGAGGAACTTGCGGCAGAGGCTTTTGGTGCGGCTAATGCGTTCTTTATGGTTGGCGGTACAACTTCCGCTGTGCAGAGTATGATTATGTATGCCTGCAAAAGCGGTGATAAAATAATTATGCCGAGAAATGTCCACAGAAGTGCTATTAACGCTCTTATTCTGTGTGATGCTGTACCTGTTTATGTTAATCCTGATGTAAACAACGAGCTTGGAATAGCTCTCGGAATGTCTGTCAAGCAGGTTGAGGAAGCTATCAACGCAAATCCTGACGCAAAAGCTGTTCTAGTAAACAATCCTACATATTACGGAATATGCTCTGATTTGAAGCGTATAACTGAGCTTGCACATTCAAAGGGTATGCTTGTACTTGTTGACGAAGCTCATGGAACTCACTTTTATTTTGGTGACAACTTCCCTGTTACAGCTATGGCGGCAGGTGCTGATTTAGCGTCTGTAAGTATGCATAAATCGGGCGGAAGTCTTACACAAAGCTCTTTCCTGCTCCTTGGTGACAGAATAAACGCTGACTATATGCGTCAGATTATCAATCTTACACAGACAACAAGTGCTTCTTATCTCCTGCTGTCAAGCCTTGATATTTCAAGAAAAAGACTTGCTCTTAACGGACGTGAAATATTTGCGGAAACAGTTGAAATGGCTGAATATGCACGCTCTGAAATCAACAGCATCGGCGGATATTATGCTTACTCAAAAGAGCTTATAAACGGCGACAGTATATATGATTTTGACGTATCAAAGCTTTCCGTTTATACTCTGCCTATTGGTCTTGCGGGAATTGAGGTTTATGACCTGCTCCGTGATGAATATGATATTCAGATTGAATTCGGAGATATCGGAAATATCCTTGCATATATTTCAGTCGGTGACAGAAAACGTGATATAGAACGTCTTATAAGTGCATTATATGAAATACGCAGACGCTTTGGAAAAGAAGCTACGGGAATGCTCTCGCAGGAATATGTCAATCCGATTGTAACAGAAACTCCTAGAAAGGCATTCTATGCCGATAAGGAATCTGTTCCGCTTGAAATAGCGGTAGGGAGAATATGCAGTGAATTTGTTATGTGCTATCCACCAGGTATTCCGATTCTTGCACCTGGCGAACTTATTACCGAGGAAATAATTGATTATATAAAATATGCTAAGGAAAAAGGCTGTTCTATGACAGGTACTGAGGATATTAATATTGAAAGATTGAACGTTATTGTATAAAGTCGGAGATTTAATTATGAAAAGACGTATTGCTATTAGCACAGCTATTGCTATGTTATGTTTGCTTGTTTCATGTTCTGATAAAAATAAGGAAGAAAAAACTGGTTCTGAACGTGTAATGGATATTACTGCCGTTTATGGAGATTTTTTTGATTATACTTTTGACGGTGATTATAAAATCACTCTTACAGAAGATGGCGTTCTGAATGAGGGTACAGATAATGAACAAGCTTACAACCTTTATAATATTTCTTACACGCGTAAAGACGGAGTAAAACGAAATATAGAAATTTATTCACAAGAATTTACTGAACAAGAGAGCAAATACTATGCTTCGGAGCAACGTATGATGAATGAAGAAGTTAATGCTTTATGCATTGCTGAAATCCAAGAAGCCTGTAATAAAGAATTTATTGATAATATATTGTCAAAATACATTGATATTGAATATATCGAAGATGAGAAAAGCTACAAAACTGATGAATACAGATGTCAATTCAGTTTATTAACACCTATGTACCTCTTTAACAAGGAGTATGAGGGATACGAAAAGACAGTCATATCACTCCCGAAACAGGATATAAGCTTTCTGAGATTGATTTGAAAACTTTTGCTGCCGACAGAGAATACTATTTCCAATTTACATTAAGCATCCCTCCCACAGCCGACGCAGAATTATATATTGATAAAATGAACTCTATTGTTGAAGATTATTTTGCTTATACAGGAAATCCTTTGAATGCTCAGTTTAATCTCAGACAAGGAGAGCTTGATAAAGTATCAAATGATACACTCTTTCAAAAGACTTATATTATGGGTGAAGAAATAAATTTTGATGAAAAAAATAAACTTGAACTTGTATTTTACAAAGACTACACAACTTTCTCATCTAATAACTTAACTGGGCTAAACAACTCAGATATTGCTAGTCAGTTGCAAGCAATTAGACATGATGATGGCAGTGTAAATATAAAAATTATCGATGCTGCAGATAAAGTTAACATATATACCAGTGCCGAAGCAAACTTTAGTTTGTATAGTTTAGCGTTTGGTACAAATGCAACTGTTAATTTTAATATTGTTAATGGAACTTCTGTAAAAATTATTATAACTAAAAATGGAACAGGTACAATTGTTTATAATGCTTCCAGTTTCATTTTATCACAATTCAGTATTAATAACTTAACAGCTGGAGTTTATAATATTACAATAACAAACACTGGTGATGATAATCATTTATCATCAGTTAATAGTACTTTATTTACAGTATATAGGGCTAAATCCTCACTTAATATTACTAATGTTGTAAATGCAACTTTCAATACTGCTTCAGTTGAAGTTTCATTTGATGTTAATAAATCATCTATAGATAAAGATACTTTTTATTTAATATCAAATTTATTTCTTCTACTTAACACGATCTCAAATGAAAAAATTTAAAATATACTTACAAGAAGATTTACTTGTTGAATTAGAGTACAAA
>CALFMA010000300.1 GCA_937880065.1 uncultured Ruminococcus sp. | reverse complement strand
AGATGTCGTGCATAGCTGTTTTTTCTCAAAAGGGGTTTTTAGAGATGCCCTTAAGTTCCTGAAAGTATGTAATTACTCAAATTTTCATCTGCTGAAATTTATAAACAGGGTTGATACGATTATAAACATCAAGTCTTTGCTGTAAAAAAATTTGAAATAGCCGCACATTTGATGCATGAAAACCGTTATGTATAGTGAAAGGAGGTTTTAAACGCTATGGACTTAAGTGAACAGTATGAAAAAATATACCGTTACTGCTATTTCAGAGTCCGCCATTGTCAAACAGCAGAAGATATTACACAAGAAACATTTTTGCGTTATTTCAGCAAAAATATAAGTTTAGATAGCAGTAAAGAGCTTCCTTACCTTTATACAATAGCCCGCAACTTATGTATCGAGGAATATCGTAAAAACAGCAAAGAAATTATAATTGAAACAACTGATGATTTAAGTTATGATCCAACGGACGAATGGATAAACAGCATTGCGTTAAAAGAACTGATCTCAAAACTTCCGCAGGATGAACAGGAACTATTACTGTTAAGATATGCAAACGAGCTTTCGATCGCTTCAATATGTAATATCACCGGGCTTTCTCGTTTTGCTATATATCGCAAAACCACAAAGATATTGAAATATCTCAAAACTGAGTTGCAGAGAGGAGGATTTTCGTATGAATAGAGGATTGAAAAAACAAATTGCAAAGGCTTTCGATGCACCTGCATCGAGAAATAAGAAATCGTTTGTTCGTTTGCTGCCCAGACCGCATATCAGCATCAAGAGATTTATAATCAGTCAAATCCCTTTCATTAAGAAAAGTGTATGGCTGCTGTCCGTGCTGATGGTTTTACCTATGGCATGGGGGGCTTCATTTACAAGCGAGAATACAGTATGGATCGTATCTGCTTTTACCCCATTTCTTGCTTTGCTTCTAATTACCGAGAGTGTAAAATCTTCGTTGTATGGAATGAATGAATTGGAAATGGCTTCCCGATTTTCGTTGAAAAGTATTGTGCTGGCAAGGTTGATTAACTTGGGTATTTTTAATCTGGGAATTTTCTGTATCATAATTCCAATCTGCCATATCGCAAATTGTATTTCCTTTGTGCAAACAGTAGTATATTTGTTTGTGCCTTATTTGCTGACAACAAGTATCAGCTTGTACATTGTTCGTTGTTTTCGGAATAAGGAAGCCATTTATGGCTGTATGGCAGCAGCTTTTTTCGTAAGTGTGGCAGATGTGACACTTCGATATGCGGCTAACTTCATATTCCAAACAAATTATTTAGTCTGGTGGGTAGTAAGCGCTCTGCTCTTGATGATGTTTACAGTAAAAGAACTTTATCAGACATTCAAGAAAACGGAGGGATTCCTATGGAACTTTGCATTGACAGACTGACAAAACAGTATGAAAACAAAATTGCCGTTGACAGAATAAGCTTGCAGCTGACAAATGGTGTCTATGGATTGCTTGGAGCAAATGGTGCAGGAAAAACAACTTTCATGCGTATGCTTTGCGGGATTTTGAAGCCGACAGGAGGTACAGTAACTTTTGATGGGGTAGATGTATCTTCCGAGGAATACCGTTCCGTACTTGGCTATCTTCCGCAGGACTTCGGTTATTATCCCGATTTTAGCGGTTGGGATTTTTTGATGTATATGGCATCGCTGAAAGGATTGACAAAATCGGAAGCGAAAAAGAAAACAAAAGAGCTTCTGGAAATAGTGAGCCTTTCCGATGTGGGAAAAAAGAAAATTGCAACCTATTCCGGTGGTATGAAACAAAGGCTTGGCATTGCACAGGCACTTCTGAATGATCCGAAGATCATTATTTTAGATGAGCCTACCGCAGGGCTGGATCCTAAAGAGCGTGTGCGTTTTCGTAATTTAATTAAGGATTTGGGAAAGGACAGCATTGTTATCTTATCCACTCATATCGTTTCGGATGTTGAGCATATCGCAGATACTGTACTTATGATGAAAGCAGGGCAAATTATTTACAACGGTTCAGCTGAAGAAATTGAAAATTTAGAGGGATTTTACCTTGCCAAATTTGAGGAGGCGTGAGTATGCTTGCGTTATATAAGTTTGAATTGCGAAAAATAATCAGCAGAAAAATTGTTTGGATTACAGGATGCGTGATGCTTGCGGGACTTCTCATTTGGGGTGTGGCAAGTTCTGTTCTGCCTGAAAACAGAGAATATTACGACAGTTCCTTAAATGGATATGAAGCAAATCGGGCAGAGCGTGAAGCTGCGGAATTGATTTCTGGCAGAGCCATAGACAAAATACTGATTGACGAAATGCGTCCTGCGTACGAGGATTTCATTTTTAATGGGAATTACAAAGAAGCATTGCCATACTTAGATGTATATAATTTCATTGGCACAACGCTGAGGACACACGCAAGTGCAGAAGTATTGGAATGTGACATCGAAGCTTTTTATGAACGGTTAAATGCACAGCTAAAAGCAAGTACTCCGTCAGGTTCAACCGAAAGTATTACATTCAACAAACCAATTGTATATCATGGATATTATGATGGTTGGAAGAAAATTGCAGATATGATGAAGTTTATTGCCTGTATGGAAATCATGTTTATCACAATCTGTCTTTCTACTGTGTTTACCGTGGAGCATACACGTAAAACAGATCAGATCATTTTATGCACCCGTATGGGCAAGAAAAAACTATATGCCGCAAAAATCTTTGCAGGATTGACAGTTGGTATAGGTTTTACGATTCTTCTCTCTCTGTTAATGATTGTGATTGTTGCTTTTCTTTATGGATTTAATGGGTATAATACTATTTTACAATTTGTTTTGCTTCGTCCGTTCAACCTTACAGTAGGACAGGCAGCTTTAATCTTTATTGCGTTGTCTTTTGTTGGAGCTGCATTGGTGAGCATGTATACTATGATGTTTTCCGAGCTAACAAATAACAGTATTGCCACTATCGGAATGATTATGGGTATTGTTATTTTGACAATGTTTATTATGGAAATGCCTGCCAATCTAAAATTGCTTTCAGAAATATGGTATCTGCTTCCAAGTAATCTGGTTTCACTCAATGGTGCATTTCGCTATTCTGCGATTTCTGTTGGTGGTATCACTTTGGCGGCATATCAGTATGCTCCATTTGTATATGCCATTTTGTCTGTCGTTTTCGCTTTGGTGGGAAAGCTGACATATAATCATTATCAGATTAACGGAAGATGAGAAGTGTACGATTATCACGTTATACTGTCAAACAGAAACGTATATTACAATTCCAAAAGCCTGCACAAACGTAGGGGAGTATGCTTTTCTGAATTGTGATTCATCGTATACAATTGCTTTAAACAGCGAAAATACGATATTTGATACTCGTTCAATTGGTTACAGTTACAACAATGGCTATGGCATAAAAAGCGGATTTTCGATTGATTCAACAACGGCAGCCCGAATTAGGCTGCCGTTAAATATTATGACTAATGCTATATCGTTTTTATAAATTTTGTGAAAGCATTCTTTCCCTCATCATTTCTCTTG
>CALFMA010000299.1 GCA_937880065.1 uncultured Ruminococcus sp. | reverse complement strand
TGTATGAATGGCGGCTGGCACGCTATGTATCACCGTTTTATCCGTGAGGATTATGAGGAAATTTTTGTTAATGCGTAATTATTTTAAAAGCTGTTAGCTGTTAGCCTTTAGCCGTTAGCTATGTGGGCGGCTGATTAATTAAGAATTAAGAATTATGGACGGCGGATTTTTCCGCTGTCCTTTTTTTGTATAAAAGCTTTTAGCCGTCAGCCGTGAGCCATTAGCTATTAGCTATAGGCTCTTTAAAATAATTACGCATTGCTGAAAAGCTAAAGGCTAATATCCGCCCCTACACACAATCGGCTATATTACGTTGATTGACAGACTGCCAAAGGCAGCCCCTACGAAATATATCAGCATACAAAAAGGACGGCAGAAATAAATCTACCGTCCACATAATTAATTCTTAATTCTGAATTGACTATTTTTTTCGCCATTTCAGCAGGATAAATGCCGCCACAGCCGTGACGATAATTGCCAATGCACTGGGAAACCACGTATATGGAATGGGCAGCCCTGCGGTATTCATACCATAGAAACCGAAAATCATATTGGGAATCTGCATAATAATTGTGACAATGGTCAGCCGCCACATCACAATATTCAGATTATTTGAGATAATCGACGAGAAACTGCCTGTCATACTGGACAAAATCCCCGTGTATATACTCGCCATTTCGATTGCCTGTTTCATCTCGATAAGTACATCTTCAAGCAAATCCTGATCCTCGTCATAGAGTTTTACAACTCTGCCACGGAAGATTTTTTCAATGGTCGCCTCATTGGCTTTCAGAGATGTTGAAAAGTAAACCAGCGACTTTTCAAGAGCAAGCAGCTGCATCAAAAGCTCATTTTTCATAGCGTTGTGAAGCTGTTGTTCCGCCAATGATGAGATTTTATCAATTTGTTTCAGGTAATACAAAAACATTGCCGCAATTCTAAGCAAAAGCTGTAATACAAATCTTGTTTTGAATTCGGGGCGGAGGTTGCGGATAGTTCCACGGACAGCCTCCTCGATAATCTGGGCATTGTTAAGGGAAACAGTAAAAACATTTGTTTCCGTTATGATAATACCCATAGGCATTGTGTAAAATATTTTTGTATCGTCCTTATCGGTAGTTGATACAGGTGTGTCGATAATAATTAAGGTCTGATCGTCCTCACGCTCAATACGGGATGACTCCTCCTCGTCCAATGAGGATTTTACGAAGCCGCTGTCAATACCGTAATCCTCGATAAGTTCCTTTATTTCCTGCGGAGTGGGGCTTACAACAGATACCCAGCAGCCCTCGGAAAATTTATCGTCAAGAGTCATTTTGCCGTTAGTGTATGTGTAAAAATTAATCATAGCAAAGCTTAGCCTGCAATGCAGACACTCCTCCTTTCGCCTGTTATCGAGATATACAGGCACGGAGAATCAGCTTATACGCAGATACAGAGGTGCGGAATATATCCCATAAACATATTATTCATACTGTTCCCATAAGGGTCGGAATTCATAACCGCACCGCCTTTCAATTTAGTTTTTGGGTAATCACTTTTATAATTATATCACATAATGAAAAAATTTACAAGTAGCTGTCAAGAAAATATTACTGTTGAGAAAATATTAAACTCGGCGATTTTCGTAATCCGTCTTTTCTTTCCAGTCGGGACCGATATATTTTTCACACGCCTTTTCAAACCATTTCAGATCCTGATCTTTTATTTCCAGTTCGTGGGTATGTTTATCAGCATTAAGGGCGTATTCTATGGCAAGTTTTTTGTAATCTTCAACCCAATTTTTAACGTGTTCAGGGTCAAAATTGTTGTCCTTTGCAACATCTTCCGCAGTTGTATTGCCACGGAGAATATCTCTTGCAAATTTTCTTTGGGAAGTTTCATCGGGGTCGTCTTTATAGGTAATTGTACTGCTGAATAAACTAATAATCATAAACAGTACCAAGCCTATAAGAACAACACCCCAGACGCTGTTTTCAAATTGTACCATAGATTCACCCCATTTCAAAAAATTATCTTATTATTTAACCAAGCAATTCTGCCGCAATATCCACCGACTGCTTAGCATCTCTTGCATAGAAATCCGCATTGATTTTTTTCGCATAGCTTTCGGTAAGAACTGCACCGCCCACGACTGTCTTGCAATCGGGGCATTTTTCGTTGAGCAGGGCGATAGTTTCCGCCATTGCTCCCAGAGTTGTAGTCATAAGTGCGGATAAGCCCACAAGCTTTACCTTGTGTTCAATTGCCGCTGATACAACAGTTTCAGGCGGCACATCCTTTCCCAAATCTATAACTGTAAAGCCGTAGCTTTCCAGAAGTACCTTTACTATGTTTTTGCCTATATCGTGAATATCTCCCTTAACGGTAGCAAGTACGATTTTTCCCTTTGATACGGATTCTTCTCCCGATACCGCAAGCTTATCCTTGATAATCTCAAAGCAGGACTGAGCCGCTTCTGCCGACATAATAAGCTGAGGGAGGAAAATTGTTCCCTTTTCAAATTTTCCGCCTACGGTATCAAGAGCAGGTATAAGATAATTATTTATTATTTCCATTGGTGAAGTTGTTTCAAGAAGCTTTTCTACAGCCTTTACTGCATCTGCTTTAAGTCCGTTTTCTACGGAATACCGCACATCTACAGTTCCCACATCAGTGGCAGCCGCCTTTGGGGGAGCAGTTTCCTGACCGTATACCGCAATAAATTCCGCAGAATTCTTATCGTGACAGGCAAGTAGGCGATATGCTCTCACCGCACCGATAATTGACTCAATATTTGGATTTATAATTGGCAGGTCAAGACCGCTGTGAAGTGCCATTGTAAGGAAAGTCCGTGTAATTGTTTCACGGTTGGGGAGTCCAAATGAAATATTTGAAACTCCGAGGACAGTTTTAAGTCCAAGTTCCTTTTTGACACGGCTTAAAGCGTCAAGAGTAACCATTGCCGCCTCCTGCTCAGCTGATGCCGTAAGCGTAAGGCAGTCAATATATACGTCCTCTTTGGGAATTCCGTATTCAATGGCTTTATCAAGAATTTTTTCAGCAAGTCTGAAACGTCCCTCGGCTGTTTTGGGAATTCCGTCTTTGTCAAGGGTAAGTCCCACAACTGCCGCACCGTATTTTTTAACAAGGGGAAGAATTGTATTAAGGGACTCATCTTCCGCATTTACTGAATTGACAATAGGCTTTCCGTTGTACACACGAAGTCCTGCTTCAAGTACATCGGGACGGGTGGAATCCAGCTGCAAGGGAGCGTCACAAACGCCCTGTATAGCCTTTACAGCGGATTTCATCATTTCAACCTCGTCAATTTCGGGAGAACCTACGTTTACATCAAGAATTTCCGCACCTGCATTAATCTGCTCAATAGCCTGACCGAGAATATACCCGATGTCATTTTCCGCAAGTGCCTGTTTGAAGCGTTTTTTGCCCGTAGGATTAATACGCTCGCCGATAACTCTCGGCTGATTGATTTCAACACATTTAACCGCAGAGCATACAACAGGCTTTCTTTCAATTTCCTGCTGAACATACTCCACATCTTCGAGAGCATTTACAAGGGCGGATATATGCTGTGGAGTTGTACCGCAGCAGCCGCCGAATATCTTAACTCCCAGTTCCGCAAGCTTCACAGCTGATTGTGCGAATTGTTCGGGAGTTACGTTGAACTTATTTGTCACAGGGTCGGGGAGTCCTGCATTTGGCTTTGCAATTACAGGGAGAGTTGTGTTGGCACAGATTTTCTCAATAATTGGCAAAAGCTCATCGGGACCGAGGGAGCAGTTTACACCAACAGCGTCAGCACCAAGTCCCTCTAAAACGGCAGTTGCACATTCGGGGGAAACTCCTGTGAAAGTACGCATATTAGCCTCATAAGTCATAGTTACGAGAACAGGCTTGTCGGAATTTTCCTTAGCCGCAAGAAGTGCCGCTTTGACCTCGTATAAATCGGTCATTGTTTCGATAATGATAATATCAGCGTCAGCACCTGCAAGGATTGTTTCCTTGTGGATTTCGTAGGCTTCCTCAAAAGTGAGAGTTCCCGACGGCTCTAAAAGCTGACCGATTGGACCAATATCAAGGGCAACGAGAGCCTTTCCCGAAGCCGCTTTCTTAGCGATTGCGATACCTGCTGAAACTACCTCAGCCACGGTATATCCGCTGTTTTTCAGCTTATAGCTGTTTGCACCGAAGGTATTTGCACAGAAAATATCAGAGCCGCTTTCCACATACTGTCTGTGGATATTCATAATTACATCGGGATTTGTGATGTTGAGCAATTCGGGATTATGCCCTATTTCAACACCTGTTGCCTGTAACATTGTACCAAAACCGCCGTCAAGGAATACAAATCCTGTGCGGTCAAGGAGTTCATAAAATTTATCATTCATATGTTTATCACCTGTTTATTCATTCTTGAATGTGCCGATAAATCTGAAATATTCCAGATTTTCAGTTAAATCGTTCATAAGAGCTTTTACTCTTGGTTCGTCAATATGACCGTCAAAGTCAAGGTAAAACATAACATTGAAGCTGCCGTCTTTGAGTGGACGGCTTTCAATGCGGAGCAGGTTCATACCGTTGACGCAGAATTTTGTGAGAAGTCGGTACAAACTACCCTCTGTATCGGGAATTTTCAGCATAACCGAAATAGCGTCTGCATCGGGAGAAATCTGCATATTGCGTGAAATGCAGATAAAACGTGTGCGGTTAAGTTCACAGTCTGCAACATTTTCCGCAAGAATTGTAAGTCCAAGCTGTTTTGCACAGTCAACGGAGCAGATAGCGGCAATTTTCTCGTCGCTCTCGGCAACCATAGCAGCGGCTGTGGCAGTATTTCCGTATTCCGCAGTTTTTATGCCGTGAGCCGTAAGATAGTTACAGCATTGTGAAATTGCCTGCGGGTGGGAATAAACAGTAGTTACCTCATCAATTGAAGCGGCATTTTTTGAAGCGATGCAATGATTGATTTCAACGCATACTTCTTTCACCTTGTAAACGCTGTATTTCGCCATAAGGTCGTATGTACTGCTTACCGAACCTGCTGTTGAATTGTGGACGGGGAGAACGCCGTAGTCGAGTTCCCCCGACTGAACAGCAGCGAAAACATCTTCAAAGGTTTTATAGAAAATCGGCTGAATATCGCCGAAAATAAGCTTTGCGGCAGTTTCGGAATTTGCTCCCGAAGTACCCTGACAGCCGATACGCTTTGCATTGGCAAAATCGGGGGTATCATAGACAGTTTCAGTTGAACTGTGGATTTTCTTGTTCTGCAAAATTTTGGATATATCCATAATTGACATAAACAGAGATGCAGTACCTGCTTCAAGCTCCTTGTCATTGGTTAGAGCCTTTATGCGGTCGAGGACTTCCTGCTCACGATTTCCCTGAAATACGGGGAGATTATGCTCTTTTTTATAGTCTGCAACGCCCTTGCAGTACTCCATACGCTCCATAAAAAGGGCGAGAATCTTTTCATCTGTTTCATCTATTTTATTGCGAAGTTCTTTTAAATCCATAATTTCCTCCAATTGAAATTAGTTACACACTTTTATTATATCAGTTTTTCACGTAGAAATCAAGTTTTTTTGTAAAAAAAGCGGCAGTCGCATGTTCAGTTGTCAATGATAGTTGACACTTACCCTCAAAAAATATAGTGTTAAGTG
>CALFMA010000298.1 GCA_937880065.1 uncultured Ruminococcus sp. | reverse complement strand
AGAAAAACTGGGAGCACAGGTGTATATGCCGCCGCTGTCCCTGTGTGGAGATAACGCTGCTATGATCGGCGCTCAGGGCTACTATGAATACCTGGCGGGGAATGTGGCAGATATGTCGTTGAATGCCTATGCCACCAAATCCCTGATTGGCGAAACCCTTTGATGCCGGAGATACGCTTATGCTGAAAATTGCCCGCTGTGTACGGGATTTGGATTTTGACCGGCTGATGGATGTGTATACCCAGTCGAATCAGTTAGCGGCAAAGCGCCTATACCCCCACTGCACGGAATATGAACAAAAAATGCGGCTCCAGGAGTTTTTTTACAGCAGTCTGCTTGCCTTTTTTCGGGAATCCGGCGCCTTCTATGCTCTGTGGGTACAGCAGGGGAACTATGCTTCAGCGCTCCGTGTGGAGAGCTTTCAGGACGGTGTGATCATTACAGGACTGGAAACAGCGCCCCGTTTGCGGGGACAGGGCTTTGCCACAGCGCTGCTGCAAGCAGTTTTGGGTTCTCTTGGGGAGAGTGGAATCTCCACTGTCTATTCTCATGTGGACAAAAAGAACCGTGCATCCCTGGCTGTTCATAAAAAGTGCGGCTTTCGGGTGATCTCGGACTACGCAAAGCTTTTGGACGGTACTGTGACCTACGAGCTCTGCACGCTCAAAAGATAATAAATACCGCCTGTACTTGCAGTTGAAGTACAGGCGGCTTTTTTGCGGCCAATTAGGGTTACTCCACGACAGTAAAGGGAACATCGGCTGCCAGCGCGCCGTTGAAGTAAACGGTGACCGTGTAGCTGCCGGGAGTCGTGGGGATCCGGGGGATATCCAGTTCGCAGTAGTTACGGTGCCACATTCCGGTCCATGTTTCTGAGGTGGTCATGGAATCGATTACGCTGCCGTTTTCGTCAAGCTCAGGTGTGGGAGGTGTAGGAGGCTCAGGCTTAATTACGTTGCCGTTCTCGTCAACCTCAGGTGCAGGAGCAGTAGGCTTTTCAGGCTTTGTGTTGAGAATTGTGCAGTATTCAAACCAAGCTGTCTTTGCATCATCATCAATGAAGCTGCAAGCTTCGAGGTCAAATGTTTCGTTGATTTTCTCGATAATAGCCTTCTTGTCTGTCTTAACCTTTACAGGCTTATCAGCGTCCTTGTCAGCTGCGGGCTTATCAGCCTTTGGAGCAGCATCTTCAAGGTTGTTGAGGCAGAACTCAAACCAAGCAGCCTTAGCGTCTTCGTCAACGAAATCAGCAGTTTCAAGATCAAATGTTACATTGATCATCTCTACGATTTCCTTCTTGCCAGCCTTCTTTGCAGGCTTAGCAGGCTTTTCAGGCTTTTCGGGCTTCTCTGTGTCTTCCTCAACTTCTTCGCCCTCTGTGATTTCTTCATCCTCAATTACAGGAGGTGCAGGCTTAACAGGCTTCTCAGCTTCGGGAGCTTCAACTTCGGGAGCATCTGTAGCTTCCTCGTCCTCAGCTGCTTCTTCGTCAGCAGCTTCTTCTGTAGTTTCCTCTGTAGCCTCAGTTGTTTCCTCTGTTACTACGCTGTCCTCAGCTGTATCTGCTGCGATATTCTTTGCAGCGAGAGCTGTTGCGCCTGTAGCAACTGAAAGTAAGCAAATAGCTGTAATTGCGGCTGTAATCTTCTTGTAATTCATAATAAACACTCCTTAAATCTTATGGGAACCTCTAAAAAACTCCTCACGGCTTGATTCTACTCGTGTTCCGTTTTTTAGAGTACCCTTTATTAACGATAAATTCTACGGCTTAACTGATGCCTCGAGGTTTCATCTGCTTTCCGTGTCCTTATGTCTATAGTTTACGGAGGTCAAATCCCAAAAGTGGGGTATCCGAAAAAATTTTTTTGAAAAAATTTGAAAAAGTTTAAAATTCGTTATTTTTAGAATTTATCCATTGACTTTCAGATTTTTTTATTATATAATAAAGAAAATACCCCGATTTTTTTGAAATCCTTACGTATACTATAAATAACTGGAGGTGCAGAAATGGACTCCGAAACTCATGAGATTGCCGCAAGAGTTGCTCTTGCAAAAAAAGATAAATCTGAATCAGATGCGCTTATATCTGATTATATGCCGTTTATAAAGTCGGAAACGGCGAAATTTATCAATCGCTCCCCCGAACAGAGCGATGATGAATTGAGTATTGCAATGTTTGCCTTTTACGAGGCTATCTGCAATTACTCGAAACTCCGTGGCTCATTTCTCAAATTTGCAGCTTTACAGATAAAAAATCGCCTTATTGACTACTATCGTCGTGAAAAGCGAAATATGGGCAATATTTCCCTGAATATGCCCGATGAGGAAAATAAAAACGAACTTATTGATACAATCGGTGATAGCCGCAATGAGTTCAGCGAAAATGAAATCCGTGAAGCTACAAAGCAGGAAATCGACGAATTATCGGCACAAATGGAGGAATTTGGTGTTTCTTTCACCGATATTGCCGAGAATTCCCCTAAGCAGCGGAGAACTCTTGAAATATGCGGAAAAGCTGTCCGCTATGCAAGGAATAATCCACAGATTTTAGCGGATTTCCTCCGAACAAAAAGAGTTCCTCTTGCAGCCCTTGCAGACGGGGCAGGAGTTGAAAGAAAAACACTCGAAAGACACAGACGCTATCTTGTGGCGGTTCTGTTGATTTGCACCAATGGCTATGAAATTATGAGAGGACACATTATGCAGGTATTGAAAGGCGGTGAGGGTTAATGAAATACATAGTAATGCAATGTGCTAAAGGCTATTCCGTACTTATGGACGAGGAGGGCAAATTCGTTTTTGCCGCAAATCTCAATTACAAAACAGGACAAACTGTCACCAATCCCGTGATTATGACGGAGAAGTACAAGGACGGAAAACCTGTTATGACAATAATCAAAACTGTAGTTGCCGCTGCCGCTTGTATCGGTATAATTTCAATCCCTTGCTATTCGTATTATAACAAAAATCTGAAACCATGTTCAACTGTTACCCTTGCATCAGATACTTCTATAAGTATGACGCTTAACAGTTCGGGCAAGGTGCTAAGCATTGAAAGCAATAACGATTACGGCACAAAAATCATTGAAAAGGTCGATATAAAGGGCAAAGACAATGTTGAAGCCGCCAATGAAATCTTAAAGGCGGAAATTTCCGAGGGCTATATTTCAGCAGGTGATACCGTTGATGTTTACGTTGAGGGAAAAAGCGAGAAAAATCTTGAAGTTATAAAGTCAAAGCTTGAAGCGGAACTTCCCAAGCACGATATAAAGGTAAATATCCACGACGAGAAAAAGCCTCCGAAAATTGAGGATAAAAAGGATAAGCTGCCTCATGAAAAGCCGATAGTTGAAATAACAACTGCGGTTTCCAATGATGACAAGGCGGAAAAACCTGTTCCTACGATAAAAACAAAGCCTGTAGAGAAACCTGTTCCACCTGCTCCGAAGGATGAGCCTGTGGTAACTCCCTCTGCACCTGCTGCACCGCCAACTCCTCCCACGTTGGAAGAAACACCTGTTCCACCTGTGGAAAACGCAGTACCGCCTCACCAGAAGCCCGATGATAAGGGAAACAGACTCCCCCACCAGAATGACAAGGATAAAATAGAGCCAAACGGTGTACATGCGGAAATTCCGAATGTTGGCGATACACTCCCCCACGAAAAAAATAAAGATATTGTAAAATAAAAGTAAATCTCACAATACACATATCCCCTTGCAAACTCCAAAGAATTTTGCAGGGGGATTGTTTTTTCATTTTTTATATACCTGTGAATTTTTCTTGACGAAGCATAAATTATTATGTCGATTTATGATAATTTCTTCATTATTTTCGATTTAATTCGATTTTTTTCGACATAATAATATAAAATTCAAGACTATTCGATTACCTAAATACGATATTTTCAGCACGTTTTGATTTTTTCTATTGACATCTCCAGAAAAATATGATAAAATTTTAGTGTGATAAAATCTCCGGATAAATCATAAGCCAGAAGTAACGAAATATTTATAAGGAAGATATAAAATGAACAGAGAAAAACCCGTTTTAAAGGTGCTTGTCTGCGACGATACTGCTGACTATGGTATACGTATAGCATCAAAACTTAACGAAAATAATATTTACGCTTATACAAGAAGAAAAGACGCAGAAGTAATCCTCAACTCTATTGCAAGAGATTGCCCCGACGTAGTTATTATAGACCTTTCGCTCAATCATTCAGATGCTGCACAGATTATGCGTAAGGTCAATGCAAACGGAACAAGTACTCCTCAGTTTATCGTTATTTCTGAGGTAGAGAACGATTTTATTTCCCGTCAGCTTATAGAAAACGGTGCGGCTTATGTATTGTCAAAACCATTGAATTATAATGAAATCGCAAATACTGTCAAGCTTGTTGCTGTAAAGAAATATAATAATGAATGTGACGATGCTGAGCTTTTAGTCACAAACCTTATAAGAAATATCGGCATTCCTGCTCATATTAAAGGGTATAAATTCCTGCGTACTGCAATTCTTGAAAGTACGGCAAACCCCTCATATCTGGAAGCTGTTACAAAAAAGCTCTATCCCCGTGTGGCTGAAATTCATCAGACAGAATCTGCACGTGTCGAAAGAGCAATCCGCCACGCTCTTGAAATTGCGTGGAACAGAAATGATAAAACGGCGATAAATGAGTTTTTCGGCTGTAATACAGAAAATTTCACAAGCCGTCCTACGAACTCCGAATTCATCGCACTTGCAAGCGATAAGCTTGCTATGCATTTGAAAAGAACTTCATCGGGATACAGAAGTATTTTCTATAGTGACAATCTAAATGCACTCAATAATATAACTAACCGCAAGATTTAATCTGTGGCAGGCAGATTTATAGCTGTAGACAAACACTATATTTTTGACTAAAAAAATCCCTCCCCGATTTCAACTTCACGCAATAGACATATTGCTGATGAATTGACATCGGGGAGTTTTTGTTATGTAACACAATCGCACAAAATCAAATCCCCCGTATCGGATTTTCCGACACGGGGGGATTTTTAGAGATGCCCTTTAGTTATTCTATTTCAACACCTCGGACAGTAACTCTGCTCTGACCGCCGAGAGTACAGGTGAACAGCGTCATATCCCATGACTCCGCAGAACCGAAATCCATACCCTCGATATCTCTGCCGTCAAGCTGGATAATCTCAGTAATTTCATACCTGTGAACTGTGCCGTCAGCCTCGGTGAATGTGAATATCTCACCGCCGCCCAGTTCCGATAATCTGCCGAAATGTGACCAATAGTTGTGTGCCGCTATGATAATATCTCCCTCGGCTACGCTGCCCTTGTATCGACAAGGTGCTATATTCAGCTTCGGGTAGCTCCAATCGCTCATAACAGGCAATTCAAGCTGTAAATCGGGAATTTTCACAATGCCGATATAGCCGTTTTCAGCGATGACAACTGTAGTTTCCTCTTTGGGAACTGTTGTAGGCTCGATGTCATATTCCGCAAGAATATCCCCTGCTGTTGGAATTTCCGTTGGCGGCTCAGTTGGCGGCTGTGCAGGTATTATCTCCACCAACTCCATAAGAACCGTTTCCGCAGCCTCACCGCTTTTTTTATTCTCGTTCCTGTTGTAGAAAACAAGGGACATTGCCGCTATCAGCAGCAATGTCCCAAGCACTACACAAATTAATCCGTGTTTTTTATTCATCTTCGTCCCTCTTTGAGCCGCTGATTATTCTTGCTCCCGTTGCTATGAGAACAAGTCCGCCAACTGCCATTACAGGTACAGGCCACCATAATTGTCCTGTCTGCGGAAGTTTGCTTGTTGTAGTACGCTTGGTTGTTGATGTTTTTTTAGTTGATGTGGTTGTAGTTGTTGTTGTTGAAGTTGAAGTTTCAGTTGTTGATGTGCTTTCTGATGTAACTCCGCCGTCAATTGTACTTGTGTATGATGTGGTAGTTGTAGTTTCCTCTGTAACTGTAGTTGTCAGTTCCTCCACAACAGGAGGCGGGAAGTTCAATTCCCAATCAAATACAAAATCGGGAACATAGGTATTAACCACAACATACTGTCTGCCGTTTTCTCTGTAAATAACAGCGCATCCCTCGGGAATTTTTCGCTCAATCATTGACCATTCCGAATAATGTTCTTCTTCCCATGAATAACTCCAGTTATTGGCTTCGGAAAGAGTTACCGTTTCATAGTATTTGAAATCACGGTAAATATCAACTACGATTTCATTTGGCTTCAATGGCTGATCTTCGTCATTCTCCCAGATTTTCACAAGCTGATAACGCTGAATTTCACCTGTGAGAACGGCATCTTTTTTGATTTTTGGGTAAATTGTAGTTTCGGGTTCTTTTTCGGGATCAAGAATAAAGATTGCAGGAGTGGGAACAAATGTTTCCTTTCCGTCCTTGTAAACAGGTGCGGCTATAAGATAAGCTCCCGCCTCATCAAATTTAAGTTCAACTGAACCGTCTTTCTTAGAATTTGCTTTATCCGTTGTTTTATACTTGTAGACGAAAGCAAATTCTTTCAAGGTTGAAGCTGATGCTGCAAGTCCCGATGCGGAAAGGTCGCTCATATCAACAGGCAGCTTTGCAAATTCGCCTTCAAGAATAATTTTTTCCCCGTCAAAAGAGCCTATTCGGTAAAGACTCCATTCCAAACCCTTTACAGGTTTATCCTTACATTCGCATATCAGCGTCAGCGTTCCTTTTGTTTTAGCCGAAGCAACAGTACTCATACAGCTAAGACTGAACATTATTGCCATGCCTATAACCAGTAGCACAGCCCCGATTCTTTTTCTTGCTGTCGTCATTTTACAACCTCCCTTCCGTCCAGTATCAGACGTGCGGCAATTTCTCTTGGTGGTCTGGGTTTACGCTTGCCGCCGAATACCCATACGCACACCAGTATGAATACAAATGGTGCACAGATAAACGGAATTACAAGCATAGGGTCAATTTTTACCATTTCCGCAACAACTCTGTACTCTTTCTTGTACACGGTTTCGATACGGTGTGAACGTATCAGCAGACGGTGTGTGTTGATACCGTAGGGAGTACAAGTCATAAGTGTTACATAATCGCTGTTGGGGATAATTGAAAGCGTGTTAATTTCGTGAGGCTCTACAATGAGTATTTCTTCAACCTCATAGGTATAAATTCGGTCGAGAATATTGACTGTGAATACATCGCCTTTTTCGATTTTGTCAAGGTCGGTGAAAAGTCGTGCTGAGGGCAATCCTCTGTGGGCGGATATTACTGAATGGGTATTCGCTCCGCCTACGGGGAGGGATGAACCCTCGAGATGACCTGCGGCAATATTCAGAACTTCTTCACTTGTGCCGTGGTAGATAGGCAATTCAACCTGAATTACAGGAATTGAAATGTAGCCCATAATTCCCGTACCCGAAATATTGAGGGTTGTGTCATAGCCCGAAACCTTGTCGAAATCCACGAATGGTGCTTCAAGTCGAGCAATTTTCTTGTTATACTCATTTGCCTTTTCAATCATTTTGTCTGTTCTGCTTGTGTCCATATTGGCAACTGCCACTTCATAGTTGGCAACTGCTCGGCTTTGTACCTTGGAGTTCCACCAATCGCTTACGATTGGGTAAAGCATCACGGAGACTCCCACGAACAGCATTAATGTAAAAAATATTGTTGTAAATAAGCTTGCTTTATTGATTTTTTTCTTTTTTTTCATGGGATCCTCCCTAATGGCCGCCGACAGCTTTCACCGTCGGCGGCATAATTAGGTTAATTAGCCTTTAGTTAGTTTTTGTTTTCTATTCCGATTTAATAATGTTATATTTTAACTTATTCCTCAGACTTTCTCATTCTTCTCTTGGAAATGAGGTAAATGCCGCCGATTGCTGCCATTGCTCCACCGCCAAGATAGAAGATTGTTGTACCGATACCACCGGTGCCGGGGAGGGATGTACCCTGTCTGTTTTCCATTGTTGCCAGAGCTTCAGCAGTAATGCTTATTGGATTTCCATCTTTATCTTTGTAAGCATTTCCATCTGCATCTACGCCCTGATTTACAGTAGATGAATTTGTACCATCAGAAACTGTCCATGTGAATGACTTAAGTGTTACATCTTCGGTTGTTCCGTCCCATCCATGATCGTTTACTGTACCAGCATCAATAGTAATTGTCTGTTCAGGTGCTTTATTAAAACCTGTAGGAACTACTTCTTCCTTAAGTGTATACGCACCTTCATCAAGACCTTTAACTCTGATTACAAGATCAGTACTTTCAAGAGTAAGTTCCAAACGATTTGTTGCAGTATATTCTGTTCCGTCTATTGTAACCTTTTCTCCCTCCTTAGCAAGAACATAATCATAATCAGTATCGGTAGAAGGCAGGAAATAAAGTTCAGAACCACCCTTAGAAAGACTAAACCTTGCATCGTCATAAACATCTTCTGTTACTTCTGCAGGTGTAAGTTCTTTACCAGCTGCATTAAAGAAATTCTTATCTAACTTGACCGCATAAGTATGAACATTAACAAAATCTTCTGGTGTTTTACCTGTATTCTCATTCCCTGGGGAATCAGATGTATCATCATTAATTGTTGGCTTGTAATCGAAGTTAGGATTATTTGAATAAGTTAAATCCACCTTATTCTTCTGACCAGGATTACCAACTACAGCAGTCTTATTAAGAACAGATTTGTATTCAACTGTAACAACAGTATCTATATCTACACCTTCATATGCCTTAATGTTTTCAAAAGCAACTGTAAACTTTGAGCCGTCATATTTAACGCTACAATTTTTATCTATAGAAGTCTCTTTATTAGTAAATGTATCATCAGTATACTGTTCATAAGACCAGTTTGTTACTATACCATTTTGAGTACTTGTTTGAGTACCTGTAGGCTTGTAATACAATTTTGTAGTTTTTGCTACACCATCAACTTCACCATTAATTGTAATTATAACATTTGTAGGCTTATCAAACTGCGAATCAAGTGTATCGTTAAAGCGGTAATAATATGCACCGTACTTATCAAGATTCTCAGGCATTGTACCATAAAGCTTAAAAGGTACTGCATCACCGATATCATAGTCAGCTGAATCCTGCCAGCCTGATGTTGCGCCTGTTGTATCGTTTGTATCCTGAACCTTTTTCTCAACAGTGGGAACATCTTCCTTTGTGCTAACCTGGATGTCATCCTGACCAGCTGTGTCAAGCATTACAAGTGAAACTGAGTCGTCTGAACCTTCATCAGTGTCAGCACCAATTTTTGTTTCAGCGATAAGATAGTAACCCTGGTCAACATTTGTGAACGCATCATTAGCAGTTGTGTAGTCAGGAGCCATATCCTTGATCTTATCATAAACCGCATCAGCAAAATCTCTGATACCCTCTGCATCAAGACCTTCGATATAAGCTACGATGTCTGCCTGTGTGTCTTCACCGGTAACTTCCTGAAGAACTGCTGTATACTTATCATTGAGAGTATAAGCATAGTTGTCACCTGAGTTTGTAGCATTAAGGAGTTTATAAGCTGCATATTCTGCACCTGTTGCTCCGCCGGTAATTGTAATGTTAGCTGCAAAAGCTACTGAAGCCATTGCAAAAACCATTACAAGAGCAAGTACTACGCTTGCAATTTTTTTCATGTTTTTCATGATTGCTTCCTTTCCTCTTTAAAAGAGTTAAAATTTAATATTTATATATATAGGATTTGAAAAATCAAGTTTTTATCATCTCTTCTACTTAAACGAGTCAGGGAGGTCATTCTCATAGAGCACCAC
>CALFMA010000297.1 GCA_937880065.1 uncultured Ruminococcus sp. | reverse complement strand
AACTCAGCGGGGAAGAGGACAGGGCGGTGATGACCACCATCACGATCAGAAGGATAACGCCTACGGCCATCATGCCCAGAATGGGTAAAAACAGCATTCGCCCCAGATAAGGCGCCTGATGCCGGGGATGGCGCGCAGCTGCTCGGCCACGACCTGAGCGGTATCCACATGGGGCTGATAGTTGCTGGGCACTTTGATAGTAAAGCTAAAGCCGTTGGGGTAGCCGGCATCGGCCAAAAGCTGCTTGGCCTTGGCTACATCGTGGGGGTAGGCGTTGGCAAGAGTCTGTGCCTCAATTCCCTGTGAAGCGTCTACAACGAGAATTGCACCCTCGCAGGCAGCAAGGGAACGTGATACCTCATAGTTAAAGTCAACGTGGCCCGGAGTGTCAATGAGGTTGAAAATATAATCCTCGCCGTTTTGTGCTTTATATTTCATACGAACTGCACGGGCTTTGATAGTAATTCCACGTTCACGCTCAATATCCATATTGTCAAGAAGCTGTTCTTCCATATCACGGATAGCAACAGTTTCTGTTTTTTCAAGAATACGGTCAGCAAGAGTAGATTTTCCGTGGTCAATATGAGCCACAATGCAGAAGTTTCTGATTTTATCGTTAGCCAAAGTAATTCCTCCGTTATTGCATATTTATCTATTTTATATTATAGCAGATTTCTGCGGATTTGTAAAGAGGTTTTCAGCAGATTTCCTGTAAATCAGCAGCTTAAAAATAAATCCCTGAAACAGCAGTTCAGGGATTGGTATGAGGGAATCTCTAAAAAACCACCACGACTTCTGCACGTGTTCCGTTTTTAGAGAACCCCTTAATTTATTCTCCGAGAAATTCAAGGATTCTGTCAAGGTTATCAAGTGCCGCTTTTCTGCCTGCACGGTATACCTCTAAAAGCTTATCGGGGTTATGCTCAACGTGTCCGACTTCAAGCTTTTTCGGGGGAGCGATTACAAATGCCCTGCCCTCAGATTCGGATTTTCGGATATATTCAAGCTGGTCGTTGTACATTTTTGCACGCTCTGAATAAGTCTTTACAAGCTTTGGGTATTTCTTGTAAACTGATTTTACAAGCTTAATGCTTTTGCTTGGCTTTTTAATGTAATCCCTCGGCTGTGTGAGAATAACGATATTTCGCTCAAAACCGTGTCTTTCCATAAAACTCAGCGGAATAGAATCTGAAATTCCGCCGTCAAGGAATTTCCGTCCGTCGATTTCAACTATACGTGACGCAAGGGGCATTGATGCAGATGCACGAATCCATTCCAAACCCTCATAATCGGCTTTATTCAGCTTTTTATAGACAGGTTTTCCTGTTTCAACATCGGTGCAGACAACGTAAAATACCATAGGATTTCTGTTGAATTCATCGTAATCGAAAATATCAAGTTCATCAGGCATAGTGTGGTAGCAGAATTTTGCCCCGAACATATCACCTGTAGTTATGAGAGAATATAAGCTGCAATAGCGTTTATCACGGCAAAACCGCAGATTATAGCGGATTGCTCTGCCTTTCTGACGGGATTTGTAGTTGCAGCCGAAGCAAGCGCCTGCGGAAACTCCTGCCGCACCGTCAAAAACTATGTCATTTTCCATAAGCACATCAGTTACACCGGCGGTGAACATTCCACGCATTGCACCGCCCTCCATAACAAGACCGTATTTCATATGTATTTTCCTTTCGTTTATCTGATTCCTTCAAGGTCAAAGTGTGGCAGATATTCCTCACGTGCGGAGGTTATATCCTGCGTAAATCCCTTTATACCGAGGTTTTCTGCATATCTCACAACGGAGTTATACTCCATTTTCGTAATTCGCCGTTTCAGTTCGGGATAATCCGAACTTATAAAATCAAATGGCGTATATTGGCTCATAATGCTCACAAGTCGGCTGTCCGAGGAAGTATTTTCCGCAATCCAGTCCAAAATCCGCATACTGTCATGGCGGCAGTTTGGCAGTACAAGATGACGTATTATCGTGCCTTTCAGCAATTTTCCATTATCATCGTATTTTAGTTTCCCCACCTGTTCAATCATTTCTGTAACGGCATCAGCCGCCTGTTGAAAGTAATCGGGAGCAGATGAATATTTTCGGGAAATATCCGTTGAAAAATACTTTATATCGGGGAGATAAACGTCAATATAGCCATCGAGTCGTTTAATTGTTTCCCTCAATTCATATCCGCCGCAGTTGTACACAACGGGGATTTTCAGCTGTGATTTCACCCTGTCAAGGGCGGAAATAATGTGTGGGAGGAAATGAGTTGCGGTTACAAGTTCAATATTTTCCGCACCTCTGTCCTGCAATTGAAGAAAGATTTCTCCCAGTTTTTCGGCAGTTACAGCCATTCCGTAGCCGTTATTGCTGATTTCG
The DNA here is from genome assembly GCA_937880065.1 of uncultured Ruminococcus sp. The sequence continues at coordinate 3,307 of CALFMA010000297.1, read as the reverse complement.
CTGTTCTGGCAGTAAACGCATCTGAGGCTGCAGCCCGAAAAAAATACAGTTCCTGCACCGTTTTCGCAGGATATGCAGGGTTCTTCCCATTGGTGCAGAGATGCCTTTGCGGCTTTCAGTTCTGCGGACATTCCGCAATATCCCGTGGTTTCATAGCGGTTTATGCCGCATTTTCTGGGGCATAAGCGGCATGAAATATAATCGTCAAACATTGTCATTCACCGTTCATAAGTCTGAAAATTTCATCAGCCGTGGCAAGTCCAGAGGAAAAAGCAGTTGCTCCTCCGCAAGCTGTGCCGAGGTTGAGAGCGTAGTCATAGCCGCCCTTTTCGTAGCCTGCAATAAAGCCTGCAACCATTGAATCGCCTGCACCGACGGTATTTTTTACAGTTCCAGAAAATGCAGATTTTGTGCGGAGTTCTCCGTTTTCATCAACAAGAACTGCCCCTGCTTCACCCATGGAAACGAGGACATTTACTGCCCCTGCCTCTTTCAGTTTCAAGGCATATTCAGCGGCTTTTTCAGTTGTATCAATGGTAACATTAAACAGATTTCCCAGCTCTATATTGTTGGGTTTGACGAGAAAAGGCTTATATTTAAGCACTTTAAGGAGAAGTTCTCCCGAAGCGTCAACGACTGCACGGATATTTTTCCCTTGAAGCCTTTCGAGGATTTTTTCGTATATATCATCAGAAAGTGAGGGCGGAATACTGCCTGCAAGAACGATTGTATCGCCATTTTCGATTTTTTCAAGCTTTTGGAAAAGCTCATCAACCTTATTTTCGGGAATATCGGGGCCGTTTCCGTTCAGTTCCGTTTCCGTGGGAGCATTGTTGCGAAGTTTTATATTAATTCGTGAAAATCCCTTTTCAAGGCGGACAAAATCAGTTTCAACACCCATTTCGCCGATGCCTTTTTCAATTGCTTCCCCCGTGAAGCCAGCAACGAAACCTGTGGCAATTGAGGGGATTTCAAGCTGTTTCAGAACAAGGGAAACATTTATGCCCTTTCCGCCAAAGAATATTTCTCCGCCGCCAAGTCGATTTACCTGACCAATGGCGATTTCTCCGCAATCTGCGGCATAATCAACGGCAGGGTTGAGAGTTACTGTGTATATCATTTAATAATTCTCCTAAAAAATAGTTACATTTATTATATCACTATTTTGCAAAAAAAGCAATAGTTTTGATTTTACTTAAATTTTTCTGAAATTCTTAAAAATTAAGCTTGATTTTTGCTAAAGGATGTGATATAATAAAATTAAGAGGGAATTTCCCTTGATTTTCGGGTAAAAAATTAAAGATTAATTAAATTAAGGAGTTAATTGCTATGAAAAATTATATTAAAAAATCCTTAACAATTATTTCTGCCGCAGTAACTGCTCTTTCTCTTACTGCAAGTCTGCCTGCTGCAACTGCCGCAGACAGCGGAGTGCTGAAATATGAGTTTGAGGACGGAAAATGCAGCGGCGGTGCAATTTATATGGGCGTTGAGGATGTTCCCTCGGATAAGATGCCTGAAAATGCCGATTTTTCGGGATATTCAGGCAATGGCTTTGCTTATCTCGACCAGAAAGGCACAACTCTTTCCGTTGAGGTTGATGTTCCCGAAGCAGGTCTTTATGAGTTGGCGATCTGCTATTGTGAACCAAGCGACCCAAATAAAAAGGTGCAGTATCTCAACGTAAACGGCGTTAATCAGGGAGAGGTAAGTTTCCCCTATAATACGTCGTTTGAGGAAGCGTCGGGAGGAGTTGTAAATCTTAAGGAGGGCAAGAATACAATTGAATTGAAAGCCTACTGGGGATACACATATTACGACTATCTCACTATAAAGCCTGCGGATAAGAGTCTTACAACTCTTTCACCTACAAGAACGCTGTCCAACCCCAATGCCTCCGATTCCGCAAAAAGGCTGTATAACTTCCTCTGCGACACATATGGCAACCATATTATTGCAGGTCAGCAGGAATACTGCGGCTCTCATAACTACAATTCGTGGAATGACCCCGATACTTATATTAAGGATAACGAGGCTGAATTCGACTATATAAAGGAGCAGACAGGGGAACTTCCTGCAATCCGTGGAATTGATTTTCTTGCCTATAATACGACATCTGACTGGCGTGACCAGGCTCCCGAAAGATGTATTGAATGGACTAACAAATACAAGGGAATTGCAACTGTAACATGGCATTGGAATGTTCCCTGCGAGGAGGGAAGTTCCGAAACTGCATTCTATGTTGAGTCCGCAAGTGCTACATATACAACATTCAGCATTTCAAAGGCACTCACCGAGGGTACATGGGAAAATGAAGTTCTCATGGCGGATATTGACCTTATTGCAAAGGAACTTACAAAGCTGAAAGAGGCTGATGTGCCGATTTTATGGCGTCCGCTTCACGAGGCTGAGGGTGCATGGTTCTGGTGGGGTGCGGAAGGCCCTGAGCCATGCAAGGAACTGTATCGCCTGCTTTATGACAAGCTGACTAACGAGTACGGTTTGGATAACCTCATCTGGACATGGACAAGCTACACATTCCCTACATCTGCTGCATGGTATCCCGGTGATGATGTGGTTGACCTTGTGGGCTACGACAAGTATAACGCAGTTGACGGATTGCCAAATTTAAGCTCAATTTCCTCAACCTTCTACAGCCTTGTGCAGAGTACAAACGGTCAGAAAATGGTTGCAATGACGGAAAATGACAGTATTCCCTCTCTTGAAAATCTTGTAAATGATAAGGCGTCATGGCTTTATTTCTGCCCTTGGTATATGAATTATCTCACAAGTGAGCAGAATAATCCCGTGGAAAATCTTGTGGAAATTTATCAGAGCGAATACTGCATAACTCTCGATGAACTCCCCGACCTTAAAACATATCCCATAACTGAGGGTGAAGCACCTGTGCAGACTACAAAACCTGTCACAACAACGACAAAATCTACTATAAAGCCTGTTACAACAACTGCAAAGCCGCAGGATCCAACAGTTCCCGAAGATGTTAAATACGGCGATGCAAACTGTGACGGAGTTGTTACAATTGCCGATGCTGCTGCAATATTCCAGTATATCGCAAATCCCGACAGATACGGTTTATCTGAAAAAGGCAAAAAGAATGCCGATTGCTCCGATGTGGGAAGCGGCATTACAGCAGCCGACGGAATTGCAATTCAGAAGTTTGATGCAAAGCAGATTGAAAAACTCCCCGAATAAATTAACAACATCTCAACACCGTGCAGAAATGTGCGGTGTTGAGATTATTGCTCCACCAACTAAACCTTGCCGTCAAATACTCGGCATAAAG
>CALFMA010000296.1 GCA_937880065.1 uncultured Ruminococcus sp. | reverse complement strand
TTTCTTCTTCTAAATAAGTATATCATTTATTTTGTTTTATGTCAATATCTTCGAATAGGCACAGCTTTTTTTCGCAAAATATTGACAAATGCCCATTGTGTGTGATATAATAAATGTGTATGCAAACACGAAGAATACTTTTTTACGGAAAGGATAAATTTTATGATACTTCTTGACGAATTAAGACTTGAACTGGTAGGCTGCCGCAAGGAAATGGAGGAGCTTGCCGATGTTCTCAGCATAAAGGCTTCAAAGGAGCGTATAGAGGAACTCAACGCTGAAACTGCTAAGGACGGTTTCTGGGATGACCTTGAAAATTCTCAGAAAGTTTTACAGGAAACTAAGTCTTTAGAGCGTAAAATCGAGAAATTCAATAAGCTGAACGGACAGCTTGAGGACGTTATCACCCTCATTGAGCTTTCAATCGAGGAGGAGGACGAAAGTTCAATTGAAGAAATCAAGGCTGAGGCTGAGGATTTCAAAAAGAAGCTTGAAGAAGAAAAGCTTTCCACACTTCTCACAGGTGAGTACGACAACTCAAATGCTATCCTCACTTTCCACGCTGGTGCAGGCGGTACTGAGGCACAGGACTGGACTGAAATGCTTTACCGTATGTATAATATGTGGGCTGAGCGTCACGACTATAAGGTTACACTTATGGATTATCTTGACGGCGACGACGCAGGTGTAAAATCCGCATCAATCCTTATTGAGGGCGAAAATGCCTACGGTTATATGAAATCTGAGTCGGGAGTTCACCGTCTTGTAAGAATTTCCCCATTCGATTCATCAGGCAGACGACACACATCATTTGCGGCTCTTGAAGTTATGCCCGAAATTGATGACTCTATCGAGGTTGATATTCGCCCCGAAGATATTGAAATGGAAGTTTACCGTTCAAGCGGTGCAGGCGGTCAGAAAGTTAACAAGACCAGCTCTGCGGTTCGTCTTATCCACAAGCCTACAGGTATTGTTGTATCCTGTCAGACACAGCGAAGCCAGTATCAGAACAAGGATTACGCAATGAAAATGCTCCGTTCAAAGCTTATTGAAATTAAGGAGCGTGAGCATCTTGAAAAAATCGAAGATATTAAGGGCGTTCAGAATCAGATTGCTTGGGGAAGCCAGATTCGCTCCTATGTATTTATGCCCTACACTCTTGCAAAAGACCACAGAACAGGCTTTGAAAACGGAAATATTCAGGCTGTAATGGACGGCGATATTGACGGATTTATTAATGCATATCTGAAATCCCTCTCACACGGCACGTTGAATAAGTAATCGGGTGATGTACAATGAAAAATATTTTTGTTAAATCGGCAATTGCCTTAACAGCACTTTTTGCCCTCACAGGCTGTACAGTTTCGGAAATGACATACGATTCTTCAACTAACGATTATTCCATAAATATTGTGGATAAATCGGATGTTACGGAGGCTCCCGCTGTGGAGGCAACTGCTGCTCCTGCGGTTGAGGAAACTACAGCACAGGTTGAGGAAACAGTTCCCCCTGTGGAAGAAACTACGGCAAAGATTGAGGAAACTGCTCCAGCTGCTGAGGAAAAAACAGAGGCTGTGACAGTTGTTGAAGATATTACAGTTGAAGCAACTGAGGAATATATCGAGGCAACTTTTGACAATAATTATATTGAATATTACTTCCGCACGGAAAAACAGCTTGAACAGCATTTCCAGAAACACGGTTATGAGTTCGAGGGCGATTTTGATTATGAAACTGCTGAGGATTACGAAATCGGTGCAAGTGATGTTATAAACAATCCCGATGCTCTTTACAAAACCGAGGCTGAGGACGGCGACGGTGTGTATTACCTTGAGGGTACGAATGAATTTGTAGTGCTGTCAAAGGATGGCTATATCAGAACATATTTCCGCCCCAGTGCAGGAATTGACTATTTTAATCGTCAATAGCGGTTCAGCCGTTAGCCATTAGCTGAAGATAGCAATGTTGTTGAAAAATTCCCGAAATACCTTGACAAACTGTAAATTTCAGTGTATAATATAATTAAGGAGAAATCCTTAAAGATGGTGTTTCGCCACCGATGACCAAGTGCGAAACTTTAAAGATGGTTTGTTTTTTCCGTTAAAAAAACAATGTTAAAGATGGCGTTTCGCCGCCGATGACCAAGTGCGAAACTTTAAAGACAGGCGAGATTTATTTCTCGCCTTTTATTTTATACCAATCCCTAAAACAACAGTAGACAAATCTAATGGCATAAATACTGCCTTTCGTCGTCCGCCTTGACATACAGCATTTCTGTCATTATCTTTGTCTACTAACATTTTAGTGATTGGTATTATTCTGATTAAGGATGTGTACATATGCGGTTTTATACGGTAGATAACAATTATGTTAAACAATTACATACGATTGACAGCGAAGTGTTTTATGAACCTGTAAATTACGATACAAAGCCATATATCGGAATTATCATACAAAACGGCAATTATCCTTATTTCATTCCTCTTTCATCTGCCAAGCCTAAACACATAAAATGGGCAAATGTAACTAAAACAAACTATCTCATATACGAAATGCTCCCACGGGATTTCACTCCTATTCCTACCAACTGGATATACTCAACAAATCAGAACGGCATAAAACATCTTTTAGCTGTTCTTGAAATAAAGAAAATGATACCCGTTCCTTCGCAATATTACACACCTATCAATTTTTCGCAGATTTCTGATACGGATTATCGTGCATTATTGCAAAAAGAATATAAATTCCTAAAGCCATTGGAGAATTCTATCGAGAAAAAAGCAAACGAACTATATACCAGACAAAAACAGACAGGTATAATAATTCCTTTTGCCTGTGATTATGCAAAACTTGAAAAAGTGTATCTCGACAATGTCAAAACTACGATAACTGTATAAACTCATAAAGGAGAAACAATGAATCCACGTTTACCATATCTGAGGGAAAAAACCTCAAAGCTTACCGCATCTCCCGGCGTTTACATTATGAAAAATCGTGAGGGCGGTATAATTTATATCGGCAAGGCAAAAAATCTGAAAAAGCGTGTTACAAGCTATTTCAGGGAAAATCCCGACCATACCCCAAAAGTTGCGGCTATGGTGTCAAAGGTGCAGGACTACGATTTTATCGTTACCGACAGCGAATTTGAAGCCCTCGTTCTCGAATGCAGCCTTATCAAACAGCATAGCCCAAAATACAACATTCTCCTTAAAGACGACAAGGGGTATAGCTATATTAAAATTTCAAACGAGGAATACCCACGCATAACATACGAGCTTCAGAAGGAAAACGACAGGGCTGAATACATCGGACCTTTTACAAGTGGGTATACTGCAAAGCAGGCTGTTATTGAGGCGAACAAGGTTTTTATGCTCCCAACCTGCAAGAAAAAATTCCCTGCCGACTTTAAAAAATCACGTCCCTGCTTAAACCATTTTATAAAGCAGTGCGCTGGGGTTTGTCAGGGGAATATTTCAAAAGAGGAATACGACGAGACTGTTTCACAGGCTGTTGAATATATAAGAAGTGGCTCTCAGGTCAGCGTTGAAAAGCTGACGGAGGCCATGTATAAGGCATCTGACGAGCTTAATTTTGAGCTGGCAGGGCGACTCCGTGACAGAATTGAAGCTATTAAAAACGGCGCACAAAACCAGAAAATCTTTGACGAAAGCCTTAA
>CALFMA010000295.1 GCA_937880065.1 uncultured Ruminococcus sp. | reverse complement strand
TTCATCCATCGTGTCTGAAATCTTAGAAATCATATATTCTTCACCCTTTTTGTTACCACGTACTTTATTCTCTACATAAAGCTTTCCTTCCTGATCCACGCTGATAATCGGTTTTATCTTTAATGCACTACCAAGCATTGCTTCTGCCAGGGACAATCTTCCGCCACGCTGCAAGTGGAATAAATCGTCTACCGTAAACTGTACATTAATATGATGCTTAAATTCTTCCAGGGAAGCTGCAACATCTTCGTATGCAACATCTTTGGCTTTTAAACTTTCTGCATAAATAACCATAATGGATTCACCTAAAGATACGTTTAAAGTATCAATTACGGTGATTTTGGCGTCTGTATATTCCTCGAGTAATTCATTTGCTACCATGCAGACATTGTTATAGCTTCCGCTTAAAGCAGAAGAAAAGGCAATGGTAAAGCTTTAGTTATTAAAGGTGCTGCTGAAAATAATCTTAAAGATATTGATGTGGAAAGCCGAATGAAGCTTATATCTTTTGTTTCACAGGATGCTGTTCTCTTCAATGATTCAATTGAGAATAATATAGTTCTTGATCTTGAATATAATAAAGAAAAGTTGGAGAGAGTGTGCAGATGCTGTAGAATTTACGATGATATAGTAAATCTTCCTGATAGTTTTTCAACAGTTGTTTCTGAAAACGGCAAGAATTTTTCAGGCGGTCAAAGAAGCAGATTGTGTCTTGCAAGAGCCTTATATCAGGATAAGCCAATAATTATTATAGACGAGGTAACGGCAGGGCTTGACATGGATACCGAAAGCGAACTTCGTGATAATCTGATAAAGGAACTGTCGGATAAAATTACTTTGATAATCACTCACAGCAATAATTTTATAATGTTGAATTCTATAATATATTATTTAAACAAAAATCATCTCGTTGTAAAGGAGAATATGTAATGTTCAAATTAGCTTTCAGGTATATGAAAAGTAATATGAAAAGCAGCATCAGGGCGGTATTGGGAATTGCATTTTCAATAATGCTGATGTTCAGCCTTGTGCAGATAAGCGGTCATATTACTGACAGCTTCAGGGAATTTGTAAGTACCGGTATGCGTCGTGATTTTACGGTTTATAATATAACTGATGAAGAAACTATTAAGATTCATCGGGAACTTGTAGAAAAACCAATTTCACAAAAGCAGAGAATAATGTCGATGATCTGGATAGGTTCGGTTTACGAAAATGATCTGGAAGAATACAAGATGCTTGGAGTTTCGGGAGATCTTGATTATTTCAAGGATACCAAAGTGTTAAGCGGTTCAATGCCTGAAGGTATCGGAGAGGTGTGCATTGAAAAAAGCTATGCGGAGAGAAAAAATCTCAAGGTTGGCGATGAGATTTCTGTCAACATAAATTTTTTTAATGATATTAGTGGAGAAAGTGCTGAAAAAAACTTCACTTTAAAGGTAAGTTGTATAATAGATGAACTTGTTGATGAGGGAACATTCTTCTTTACAAGTCTTGACGGTGCAGCAGATATTATCAAGGAAAGCGGAGTAACAGGAAACGATTTGTCTAATTCCATTGCATTTGAAGCAATTGAGGGTGATTACGATACTGAAATGACAGTTGATGCGGAATATGCTATTAAAGATATATTAGCAGTACATAACGCTGAAAAAGCAAAAAGCTTTTTCAAGGATTGCATTATAGACAATGAGCAAAAAACAATGAACTATGACGAAAAAGGTACATTTACTTCAGTTTCTTTAGGAGTTTTTGCAATTTCAGTAATTATTTTTACTATATTCATATTTAAAGGATTATTGTCTAATTTAAATACTATAATAATTAATTCTATGTTTTCAGATTATCTTAGAGAGATTGATTATGTTACAGTGTTTAACTTACCAATTTATGTGCCAATTGTTGTTTTATTATTGCCCTGTAAGTCACAATAAATTACTTCATAGGCAGTATCATCTTTTACTTTTACATAATATAGTTTATCATCGTATATGCTATGGCACATCACCTCATTATCAATTAACGTTTCTACATATTGACTATTGTGGTAATGAATCATTTCAAGATCTGTTGATTCTTTCCAGCCATTTCTTGCTGTCATACGATACGCATTCCCTTCATAGATTATAATCTCGTCATAAGAAAGCAGCCATGAAACAGACTTCATTGCTTCCGATGAATCGTTGCACAAATATCTTGAAACAAATATATTATGACTTAAATTATAATAATCCACATCTTTATCATATAAAACACTGCTTTCGCCCAAATTCTCTGCAGTTAAATCAAAATAACGCACATCACAGAGTCCGTTTTCATCTTTGGGTGTTGTAAAGAATACCTTATTGTCAGCAACCCCGAACATGAAATAGCTACTACTCTCATATATAATTTCTTCGGTTCCGGACTCCAATGAAATTCTCAAAAGTTGATTCTTAGCTTCATTCAAGCCTCCCACACTGACATACAGATATCCTCCTTCAGATTTTA
>CALFMA010000294.1 GCA_937880065.1 uncultured Ruminococcus sp. | reverse complement strand
TAAAAGGTTTAAAATTTCATTCTACCACTTGTTGCGGGAATCTTTGTTTAAAAAGAGATCCTCGGGTCACGCCCGAGGATGACATAAGTAATATTTTTTGGACATCCATTTTTTTAATACATCGCTTCTACTTCTTCTTTTGTTAAAGGTTTATTTTCATCATACGCAGTTTTATTTTGTAAAATTTCTTCGTATGACCACAATTTACCTTGATTCATTCCGGGGCATTCTTGAGCACATTCATCCCAAGTTTGTTTATCTTTTATCATCCATGACCAAAAAGGATATGTTGAACATTGAATAGGTCTTGCTTGATAAGCTGTACATCCATTATCCCAGAGAATACAGTCGTAATTTTTCTTTTCTAAAAGTGCTAAAACTGTTTGTCCGTAATAATAATCTGCCCAACGACAATATTTTTGAACAAATTCTTTTACAGAAAGATTAAAAAATTTGCAAAGTTCGTCTAAATCTCTTTTGGAAAGATAAACGTATCCGGGGGAATGTCCGCAACAAAAAGAACAACGTGCACATGAAAAATTTAATCCATCTTTATAAAAACAATCTTTATTTTCACTCATAAAATTTATCTTCCTTTAATCATCTTTTTAATTTTTTTAAACCAAAATGCTCTCAATTTTTCTGCAAAACAATATGGATAATAAATAAATTTGACAGGAACATCCCAACTTCCAATTCGGTGAATATTTTGACCGCCAAAATTTGATTTAAACATATAAAGTCCGTGCATAGGATGCTTTTCGTCCTTGCCTTCCGGGCTCATTCCGTAAAAATCATAACATTTGCTGCCATAAGATTTTGCGTCCTTAATTGCTGTCCATTGTAAAAGATGATTTGGCATAAAGTTTCGTTTTTTGTTAGAACTAGCTCCATATAAATAAATGGCTTCATCTTTGCTAAATAAAGTCATAATTGAAGCAATTTCGTCGCCTTCGTGTTCAGCAATGTACAAAGTAACTAAAGGTGAATCAATATTTTGTTCTTGGTTTTGTGCGCTGCGTTGGATTAAATCAAAATAATATGATTTTGCATGACTTGAATTTCCGTCGCGAGCGTTAGTTTCTTTTGTTAATTCATAGAATTTGTCTATTTTTTTAGACAAGTTATCATCATTTATTAAGTATTTATGAATACTTACACCTTTTTTTTCTGCATAACGAATATTGTAACGCCATTTAGAATGCATTTTTGAAAGGATTTCATCTTCGCTCAAAGTTAAATCAATAATAGAAGTGTCTGGAGGTTGAATATCAACAAAATTCTTTTTTAATTTAATTCTATCTGCATAAGAAACAGTTTTTAATCCATAATTGAATAAATCTCTTTCATCCAAATCTGTAAAAGAAACGTCAGGATCAAAACGAATAGCAATTGTATTTTTGGGTAAATGTGGCTTTAGAGCGTTTGCAATATCTTGTAAATAATGTGCAAATTCTATAGTTTGAGTTTCTGGAGTAATAATTTCTTCTGTAATAACTCCAACTCCGTCTTGCTCAAACGCATTATCAATTAAAGATTGTTCAGTGCATTTGTAAGGAAGCGACGGAAAAAGCGGAATGTAAGCAATTGAAAAAAATCCTTTTGCAAAACTTCTGTTTAAAACAGAAACTTCAAGTGATTTTTGTTCAATTGTGCTATCAGAAATATAGGCCATTTATTTATTCCTTTCAGTTAAAGGGATTCAGATATTCCCTTTATTTATAGTCATAATTATTTCGTTCTCCGAAAGCGGAGAGCCGTTGAGGTCAAGGGAGTATTTCAGATAAAGTCTGCCGTTTTCCGCAATGGTATTGTCAACATTGTGGGCATATACTCCAAGTCGCATACTGCCGTAGGGAGTTTCGTACTGACAGAAATTCTTGCGTCCTTTTTCAAGGGCGAGAACGGAATTTGCAGTACCCTCTCTTGTGATATATGCGGATTTACCGTCAATTTTTATAGTTGTGACAGAGCCTTCAAAGCCTGTGGCTTCGGTATCGTCATAGGCGATAATGTCACAGCCGTTAAGCTGGGATTGACGAGCCTTTGTAACAAGCTCCGTCTGAGTTTTTTCGCCGTCCTGCCATTGAATACTGGTCAGGGAAATTGTAACATTATTTTTCAAATCTTTCACCCTTAATAGCTCTTATCAGCGTTTTCAACAGCGGATTCAAGGAGCATATCAATAACCTCAGAAAGCTCCATTCCGAATTCATTCATAAGCTTTGGATAAACGCTGTTGCATCTCATACCGGGAGCCGTTCCTATTTTATTAAGAAGGAGAGTTCCGTCATTTGCAAGGAAAAAGTCAATTCTTGCATATCCCTTGCAGTTCATAGCCTTGAATGCCTTTATTGCTGTTTCACGGACAGACTTTGCAGTTTCCTGTGAAATTGATGCAGGAATTACAAGGTCATCTCCCGAACTTTTTCTGACTTCGGTGGGGTCGTAGACTGCATCTGTGGAAATAATTTCGCCTACATCGGTAGCAGTTGGCGTATCATAGCCAAAAACTGCAACTTCAAGCTTTCGTCCGTCTATATATTTTTCAACCACAACTTTGTTATCGTTGGAGAATGCAAGCTTTACAGCTGCCACAAGTTCCTCGAAATTTTCCGCCTTGCTTGTACCTGCACTGCAACCGCTGTTGGCAGGTTTTACCGCCATGGGGAAACCGATTGTATCGGCTATTTCAAGGCATTTTTCATCAATGTTGTTAATGTCACGCTGAGTGAGAAGCTTCCATTGTGCCGTTGCAATGCCGTAGTCGTCCATAATCATATGAGTATGGGATTTGTCCATACATGAAGCGGAGGACAGCAGAGAACAGCCAACATAGGGGATTCCCGACATATTGAGAAGTCCCTGAATTGTGCCGTCAGCACCCTTTTTGCCCTGTAGCAGGGGGAAAACAACGTCAATTCGTCTGATTGAAGCCTCGCCGTTTTCCATAATGATGATACCTCTGTGGAGAGGGTCAGGGGAGAGAATTGCAGAAGTGCAGTCGGGATTCAATTCCCATGAACCGTCTGCGATTTCGTCAACATCACCTGGGAAATAGAGCCAGCGACCTTTTTTAGTGATACCCACCGCAATTACCTCGTAGGTATCGGCAGGAATATTGCGGATAACCTCGGCAGCAGATGCTAAGGATAATTCGTGTTCCTGTGAAGTACCGCCGAAAATGACGGCTGCCTTGATTTTTGCCATAGATAACTCCTTAATTGAGAATAAAATAAAACATTTATCTTCTTTTTGTCGATTTATGTTTATATTGGATTATCAAAGCATAGCTATTGATAATAATTATCATATCTATTTTATCACATTTCACAAAAAACTGCAAGCTTTTTTTGCGAAAAATCTAAAAAAACGGCAAATCAAGTGATTATTGAACAATTATAAACAGTAAACTTTGTGCAAATTAACGAAAAATCCCTGTCGTTTTGTACGACAGGGATAAGAGGATAGAAAGAAATGGGGATTTTTTAGGAATATTTTATCTTTTTCCTATTGAGGAATCTCCGTTTTGGAGTAAATCATACTTTAATATATAGTCATAAATTTCCTCAACAGTTGTATATGCGACACCAACATAGCTATCAGCACAGCCATAGTAAAGAGCAATTCTGCCTGTTGCTGAATCGTGAAGCGTGCAGCAGGGGAAGCAGACATTCGGCACAAATCCACGTTCTTCGTACCATTCTTCGGGAGTGAGAACGTAGCGTGAACAGCGGTGGAGAACCTTTGAGGGTTGGTCAATATCAAGAATTGCAGCACCCATCGCATAAGGCCCTGCCGCAGCGCCAAGGCTCCACATGCAGTGCAGCCAACTCATATGTCTTGAGTTGTAATACATTGCTACATAGTTGTTAAGCGCCGCATCCACACAGCCTGCACCCAAACCATAGGGTATGGAAAGCAGGCACAAGACCCAGTAGTCCCGGGTCATGGAATAGCC
>CALFMA010000293.1 GCA_937880065.1 uncultured Ruminococcus sp. | reverse complement strand
AGAACCAAACTTAAACATTTGTATCCTGTTATCAAGATTTAGATTTTACAAAGTAGTAGTTTATGTAAAGATAAATATGTAATTACAAATAAAACTTTAGGAGAATAAAATATGATAAATACAAATATATTAACAACCTGTGTGATATTGGGTTATATAAATTCACATTCAATGAAGATGATAGTTTAATTACAGTAGGTTTAAATGTTTTAGCTAATGAATAGGTTGATTCAATTGCCTATAAATTGAAATAAATTACAAGTTGGAACCTCTAAAAACATCCTCACAGTTTGATTCCGTTTGTGTTCTGGTTTTTAGAGAACCCTATAATTGAATGGATTATTTACGAGGAGGATTCTATGAAAATATTTGCATTGAGTGATATCCACGGCTCACCTGTTGAGTTTGAAGCTGCATTGAAATTAGTCGATTTATCAGGAGATAATATGCTGATTTTATGTGGTGATTACATCCACGGTTATGACAGCTATAGTGTTCTTGACAGGATTATGAAATTGCAGAGTGAATATGGAGCGGAAAAAGTAGTTGCACTTCTCGGAAATCATGAGGAATCGGCAATGAATGGCGAATGGCCCATTACAGAGGGCGAAAAAATTGAATGTGATAAGTCGAGAGAAGATAAATACATAAGCTGGATGAATAATCTTCCCAGATATTACAAAACCGATACACAGATTTTCTGTCATGCAGGAGTATGTGAAGAAGCAGGGGAGTACTGGGAGTGGAGTACCAACGATTATGAATATACATCCAAGTATCCTGCTGAAATAGGTAAATTCTGTATGGATATTATTGCAGGTCACATCGGGACAGCTTCAATAAGCAGAAATCCTCAATTCAACGATATATACTGGGACGGCAAAAGCCATTATTATATCGACGGTTCTGTTCTGAAAAGCGGAAAAATCCCTGTGCTTATGTATGATACAGATACAAAAAAGTATTATCGTATGAGCGAAAATGGAGCATGGCCTGTACTTGCTTATAACGATGAATATTAATGTTTTATGATGTGTGACGGCTTACCTGCGTCTTGATGATATGAAAGAGTTTTATTCAGATACTATTTAATAGATAATTTAATAGATAAAAAACCTCGATTTATAGCTGAAAATCGAGGTTTTATTATATGCTATTTAAACGCTTTTTCTGAAAGTGTATCCATAAGTTCAGGCAAATCACAGAATTTTTCCAATTCGGGAACAGATTGCTCAATTGTACCAAAGCCGTAAGCGGCATGAATAAAATCAAGTCCTGCTTTCATTGTTGCATCGTAATCTCCCTGAATATCGCCGATATACCATGCTTTATCAAGGTTATTTCTTTTTGCGATAAGAGCAATGTTATCACCCTTTTCAAAGAGATTATTTCCGTAACATTCAATATCATCGAAGTATTTGCCAAATCCGTAATAATCGAGAAATGCCTCTATATAGCCGCTTTGACAGTTGCTGACAATATAGAGATGATAATTTTCTTTAAGGCGGATTAAAGTGTTTTCAAGTTCGGGATAAAGATTGCCGCCGTGTTTGCGGAGATATTCATTTTCGTGGTCACAGCATAAGTTCAGCAGTTCCATACGCTCATCTTTTGAAAGACTGCCGAAAAGAATATCAGCTATTTTATCCATTGTAAGCCCCATAACACCCATAATATCCTTTTGAGTTATATCGGGTAAATCGTATTTCAATTCTCTGATTTTTTCAGTCCATGAAGCAGCAACATTTTCGGAGGAATCCCAAAGAGTGCCGTCCATATCAAATATCAAACCTTTTTTCATTTTCCTTCCACCATTCTGTTATATATTTCATCAAGCTGTACCCTGTCAGGCTTTACATCGTTGAGTATAGTTATTCTGTCAGCTCTGACAGTACGTGCTTTTTCCCATATATCAGCAAACATATCTTTTGTTATGCCGTATGATTGGGGATTTGTAGCAATACCGTAAGTTTTAAAGAAATCCAGCAGTCCTGCTGCATCTTGTCCTTGAAAAATACAAGCAGGAATACTTCCTAATGCAACGGCAAGACCATGCGTTATTTTTACATCGGGGTAATATTCTTCTATAGCGTGAGCAAAAAGATGTTCACTTCCGCTGCAAGGTCTTGAAGAACCTGCAATTTCCATAGCAAGACCACCCATAACAAGGGCTCTTGAAAGTATTCGGATAAACACACGGCTTTTCATATTCTTTTCATCACAATGATATACGGAATCATAACTCATTCTGCTTAGAGCATAAGCGAAATCGTCAATGCGTGATGATGTTCTGGCGGCTGAAAGTTTCCAATCAAAAAGAGCAGTATGTTTGGCAATTGTATCGCCTATTCCCGAAAGAGTCTGGTCTACAGGAGCATTGATAATCATATTTGTGTCAACAATTATCGCTGTGGGAATTTTACATTCAAAGGTTTTACGGGCTTTTCCGTAGGTTTCAAGGACAGAAAATGGCGATGCAAGTGAATCATTGCTTAAAGAAGTTGGCATACATATATATACTGCTTTGCTTATATGTGCGGCATATTTAGCAGTATCAAGAACTCTGCCGCCGCCTATGCCTATTATTACTTTAATATCTTCAACGCAGACTTTTTTAGCAATGTAAACAGCTTCATCAAAGCTTGCATTTTTCATTGTGAATATTTCGGCATTCCCAAAATCTCTGCTTATATCGTCAATTTTATCTTTATAAATGCTGATAAGGAATTCTTCTGATATAATCATGGCTTTCTGTCCGATTATATCGGGAATATATCGTTTTACTATTTCTTCTGAATGAAGAAATGCATCTTCCTCAACTGTAAGACATATAGGAAGATTAAATCTTGTATGCTGGTTCATTTGACACCTCGATTTATTGTGTTATAGCTTATTTTTGGATAGATTCAAGTCTGACTACACTTTCTGTAGTTACGCTAAATTTATTAATAAATATTAGCAAGCACTTGACTTTCCGATATTATTATACTATAATATTTATAAATATTCTGTTGTATTTGCAACAGTAACAGAGATTTTATGAAAAATGTTAGGAGAATAAAATGAACGGTATAAAAGTTATGGATATGCGATGCAATAAGGGGGATAGTGCTTTTCTGATAGATGACGGCAAAACAGCAATATTATATGATACAGGTTTTGGCTTTACTGGATTTGAAGTTGCAAAGAATATACAAGCAGTTCTTGGAGAAAGAAAACTTGATTATATTTTCCTTACTCATTCCCATTATGACCATGCTCTCGGAAGTGCATATATTTTGCGATACTATCCCACAGTAAAGGTTGTAGCAGGAAGTTATGCCGCAGGTATTTTTCAGCGTGAGGGAGCAAAGCGTACAATGCGTGAAATGGATGCGAAATTTGCTGAGAAATGCGGTGTGAAAGACTATCAATTTCTTGGAGATGAACTGAAAGTTGACATACCTGTCAACGAGGGCGATGTAATACAAGCAGGTGATATGTGCTTTGAAGTAATAGATTTACCAGGTCATACTCGCTGTTCTATCGGTTTTATTTGCAAGGAAAAAGGTTTGCTTTTATCATCTGAAACTCTTGGAGTGTATGACGGAGAAAAAAGAATAGTACCGTCATATCTTGTGAGTTATTCTGATGCAGTTTCGTCGATTGAGAAAGTGAAGAAACTTGATATTAAGCGAATACTTGCACCCCATTATGGTATTCTCAATGAGGAGCAGACAAAATATTTTCTTGACAATATGAAGTCTGCATCTGAAAATGCGGCACAGAATATACTGAAAAGTCTTAAAATTGGAAAAAGCAGCAATGAAATTATATCTGACTTCAAAGCGGAATTCTGGCATGGTTACATTAAGGAGATTTACCCTGAAGATGCAATTGATCTCAATACATCAATTATGATAGAACTTATCAGAAAAGAATTGATGTAAAAAAATTAGAAGGTGAAAGTATGAATGGTGTAAACAAAACATTATATATCCCTATGTACGGAAAATCTTACGTCAGCAAAAAGGGATTATTTTTAGAAGATAAAAAAGCTGAACAAATCTGGAAAGCAGAGGGGTTTGAGCTGAAAGGCAAATCAAAGTCAAAGTGGCTTGCCTATTATATGGGAATTCGTTCTGCCGTATTTGATGATTGGGTAAAACAACAGATGTTAAAGAAAGAGGATGCAGTTGTTTTGCATATAGGCTGCGGAATGGATAGTCGTGTTCTGCGAGTAGGTACTATGAATCATAAGTGGTATGATATAGATTTTGCGGAAGTTATATCAGAAAGAAAGCGATACTATTCGGAAAATGTTGATTATCAGATGCTTGAGGGAGATGCGAGAGATTGCAGCTGGCTGAAAAATATACCGAAGAACAAAACTGCCATTGTAGTTATGGAGGGGGTAAGTATGTACTTAACTCTCAAAGAATTAAAGCATTTGACAGCAAAACTGAGCGAACATTTTGAAAGTCTTGCACTTTTAATGGATTGCTATACTGTAAAAGCTGCAAAAATTTCAAAGTACAAAAATCCTATTAATGATGTAGGAGTAACTCAGGTTTATGGAATAGATAATCCGAAGTTATTACAGCAAGGGAAATTTATTTTCGTGAAAGAACATACTATGACACCGACAAGGTACATAAATGAGCTGAAAGGCTGCGAAAAGTTTATTTTCAGAAAATTATATGCAGGCAGTTTTGCTAAGAAATTCTATCGTATGTTTGAATATGTAAAAGCGTAGTATTCAAGTTGAATGGTTTGAAATTTTTACAGATTACTGAATTTGAATTATCAGAATATGGGAGTTATAAAGATGAGTAACAAAGAACAATTTATTTTGCTTGATGAAACATATTTACCACAAATGGCAGAATTGTTTAAGAAAGCTTTTGGGCGAGAGCCATGGAATGACGATTGGAGCGATGAAAAACAGCTTAAAGAATACATAAAGGAAATATCTCATTCCTACAATGCACTAAATTACGGCTTGCTGATTAATGGCGAATTAGCAGCACTTTCGATTGGCATGATTCGTCATTGGTGGGAGGGAACGAATTATAATATTGAGGAATTCTGCGTTTCACCCGATATTCAAGGTCAGGGGATAGGTTCACGATTTATGAATCTGATAGAAACAGATATACAAAACCGTGGCTTATGCGGAATATTTCTTCAAACAGACAGCGACAAGCCGGCGTTTAATTTTTATTGTAAGAATGGGTTTATTGAGCTTGAATCCCATGTTAGTTTTTACAAGAGGGTGAAAAAATAATTATGAGTATTTTTATTGATAGATGGCTTATTAGTAAACCGGCTGACGCTCCGGATAAAGATGGAAATACGGTATTGATTTCAAAAAAATCATTTGGTCCTCTCGAAATCTGGGAATGGGGATTGAATGCTGATAATGAGCCGTATGAGCTCTATAAATGGCTTGAAAATGACTTTTATGAAGAAGCAAGTTACTGTAAGATTATTACAAAAGAAGAATTGCTTGATGTTATATACAGCTACATTTCCTATTTAGAGCAAAATAACTATCATTCAATTGCGGAACTTTATGATGATGTGATTGAGAAAGTGAAAAGTCTTTAAAAGCAGCTATATGTTCTGTTAATAATATGGTGTATAGCGGAAAAAAATTTTTTCACTTTCCTTGGTTATCATTTTCCACTATTTGTTCTGCACATTTTACTGAACCGGCATCAATAATGGCATAATCTATCTGTAAATTTTTATTTGCAAAAAAATAAATTACTGTATATAGCCATTTTCTGTTATTATAATTCCATTTTGAAATTATTTTTTATATGTAAATATCCGAAAATCAGGCAGGAAGCTAAGCTTCCTGCCATTAAAATTCAGAACAGTTCTGCCAGTTTGTTCATACTATCTCTCATGAGATCAAGAGAAGTATGGCAATAAAGGTCCATAGTAATTTGTACCTGAGAGTGACCCAGAATATCGCTTAAAGTTTTTACGTTTACGCCATTTTCAATGGCACGGGTAGCAAATGTGTGACGGAGAGCATGAAAATTTGCATGTTCAATTCCGGCAGCTGCCAGCAGATAATTCAGAGCATCTCTCATGGTATGAGGTTCAACACAAGTTCCCATAGGCATTGCAAAGATATATCCGTTGTCCTGATATATGCCTGCATAACAGATTTTCTCCTGCTCCTGAATTGCTTTATGCTGCATAAGCATAGAAAACACGTTGTCAGGAATAGGTATTTCACGAAAACCGCTGTTAGTCTTTACATTGCCTTCCAGAATGGCTGTGTTTCCTCCCTCGGAAACTTTCTCACCGATACTTTTCTTGATTCTCTGCAAAGTACGGCTTATTTTAATGGTCTGTTTGTTGAAATTAACATCAGACCACTTCAAAGCACAAAGTTCACCGATACGTAATCCTGTAGCCAGATCAAAAAGGATAGCAAATCCAAGGCGATGAAGATGAATAAACTGGAGTAACCGATTTTGTTCCTCAACTGAAAGAACTCGCATTTCCTTTTTTGTCTGTTTTGGAATAACAGCATTATCCGTAGGATTGTGGAGAATCATGCCGTTGATTTTTGCCTGTTCAAATGCCTGATGAAGCATATTATGCAGATTACGTATAGTTTTGGCACTCAATCCGCCTTTGCCATCTGTACGTCCTGATTCATATCTCTGATTATAGAAATTCTGAATTAAAACAGGAGTAATCTGCTGAAGCTGAATTGCTCCTAAAACAGGAATGATATGATTGTGAACATAGCCTTCATAACTGATATATGTAGACGGTCTGACAGAAATTGCTGCATAATTGCTCATCCACTGAATCAGCCAATCTTTGAGAAGGATATTCTGAGGCGGGACATAAGTCCCTATCTGCTTTTGATACAAAATTTCGTGCAGCTTTTCAGCAACTTCTTTTCTTGTATTGCCATAGACGGAGCGCTGAATCTGTCTGCCGTCAGGTGTTCTGCCGTCCGAATAACGAGCCTCCCATTTTCCATTGGCTCGTTTGCGGATTGAACCTTCGTGATTTCCGTTTTTTCCCATAGATTAAACCTCCTGTTTACAAAATGCGTCCTACGCTTTTATCAATCCATTCAATAAACCGCTCTCTCTGAATAAGAATACGCTTGCCTATCTTTATAGCAGGAAAGCCAGAGGAGTTCATGACGTTATAAGCACAGGCAACTGAAATGTTTAAATACCCCGCAACGTCCTTTACGTTCATTATGAGCGGAAGCTCATCGTTTGATTTGAATTTTGGTAAATCCATTTGAATACCACCTTTCTTTATTTTTATATAATAGTTGTATGTAAAATATTATTTTATTTTTTAAAACAATTAGTTTGTTGTAATCTACTACATAAATTCCGTTTAATACAAATATAAGTATTATATCACTATAATAGTATATAACTGAAATTATGGGGATTAACGGAAAAGACAGAAGATATATTATAGTGAACGTCAAATATAATTTGAAATTCACTATAATTAATTATTTAAAGTGCCTCGCACATCCGCAAACTAAAGTTTGCTACGTGCGTATCGGCAAATAGCAAACGCCAAAAAATTTTGTCGTTTGCTATAAATACAGAAATGCTCTTAGCAGTATTCATCATAATTCTCTATGTCCATAGGGATGACATTGAATACTTTGCGTTCAGATTCAACATATTCTTTAATACCTGCAAACTTGAGAATATCGTTTACTGTTTGAATTTGAATATTCGATTTAAAAACCTTGCCATAGGCGTTTGTTTCATTGCAGGCGGATTTTAAATCTTCCTTAAGTTTGGCAAGAGCATTTTCATCTTTTAAGCTCATTTTATAATTATTCCAGGCTTTTTCTATACGAGATTTGCAATCAGTCAACTGATTATAATTTATATACATTTCGTCAGTAATCTCTGTATCTTTATCATATAAAGAAAGAACACTTCTCAAGAAAGCATGAGGGACTTCGAGTTCTTCTTTTTTCAATTTCTGTATATAATCAAGTTGAGTTTGCAGCGTATTGTAGCCGATTTCATTTACTACAGGTCTTTTATGAATAGCCGAGTAGTAAATATAGGGATTATTCTGAGGGGCATATTGCATTGCATAGTCAGGATTTGACTTAACATTTTCAAATTCCTTAAGCTGGGAAATAATATGCCGCTTAATAGTACCAAGATCGCTTGCGGAATAATCAGGAATAAGAACTTCAATTTCACGAGGATTTTTTCTTCCTACTCTTGCTCTGCCAATCACCTGCTGAAGTGTTTGGAGTTCCCAGGTTTCAGCTACAATAAGACCAAGCTTATCATCGTGAAGAGAAAGACCATTTTCTGCGACTTTAGTTGCAATAAGCGTATTTGCCTCGAAGTTGGAATTGATTGCAATCTGAGATAGTTCTGATATCTTATCTTCACTTGAATAAATATGCTGGCTTGAAGGTAATGCTTCTTTTAAATCACTTCCTTTGTTTTTATCGTTTATGAAGATAAACGACTTGATGTTATCCTCAAGCTTTTTATTGATGTACTCTACAAGTTGCTCCTTGTTATTAGGATTATAAACTTTAAAAGTGATATATTCCCAATTTGGCTTCATCATATAAAAGTGCTTTATTCTGGTTTCGAACTTAATTTTAAAATCTATAAGATTACAAAGCTTTGTATCCATGCTGAGAATGGGAAGGGGATTATCAGATTTGGCTTCGATTTCCCAAAGCGAATTTATTACATCATTAGGAGTTGCTGTAATGTATATTCGTATAGTGTTATCCAGATTATTACGAATAAACTGAAGCATCTTCTGACAATACAAAGAGAATGCGGAGTCTTCTGTAAGGCAGTGACATTCATCTAAAATAAGCAAAAATGGCTCATGTTGATATTTTTGAGAGTTGCTAATGAACTTCTGATAGGTCATAACTTCTAAATTTGAGTGCATTGTCACTTCTTCAAGCAAATCGTCAGTAAGGTTAGAAAATCCGAACTTTTCTCTGAATTCTTTCAGCAATTGTATTGAATTCATCTTACGATTTGTAAGGATTTTTATTTTCCTATTGTTTAATAACTGCATGGAAATGCGTTCTATTGCTTCTGATTTGCCGGACCCAGTTGGAGCAATCAAAAAAACTGAATCGCCATAGTTGAGATCAACCACATCCTTGTCAGTAAAAATTGATGATACATATTCATTAGATTCACCGATTGTGAGCCCTGTAATAGCACACATTGCTGCAATTTTAGGATCTTTGATATTTTCTAAAGCCTTATGTGATGTTTCAATAAGTTCCTCGCAATCTACACTTCTATATATGTATTCCAATACTGCTCTTTGTGTACTGGTTTTTTGATACTCCGAAAGAGTATCAAAAGATTGTACATAAAACTCAGTGTTTCCATATTCATCGATATATTTATACATAATGAACCTCCTCATAATATTTGTTAAATGTTACACCAAAAAATCCCCAGCAGTTATCATTTGCTATACGCTTTTTGGTTTTTTTGATTTTGTTTTCATTGAACCTATGAAAGGCTTGTGAAAATCCGGTTATATCCTTAAATATCGCATTCCCAAAGGCATTACAGAATACTTGATAGAGTTCCTTGGTATATGTAAACGCCTCTTGATTGGAAAAGTTACAGTAGCTGTAACTAAATTGACGTATATAGTCATACTCTACTCCATTTGGAACAAAAGATAGCGGATTGTTTGGTACATTTACTTCCGCAAACTGATAAGAGTTTTGTCTAAGCTCCAGATATTGCCTCATAGCTTCTGTTGCAACTGCATCTTTTTCCATTTCAAGCTTTTGAAGGATAAATGGATCCTGTTTTTCGTAAGGGATTTTAGCATTAAATGGGATCAAGCATAACCTTCTTGTAAAAGCTGGATCACTTGCGGAATAAGCTGTTCCAATATTGTGATTAGAAGCAATTAATATCTTACAAGTTGATAAAAACTGAATCTGTTTTTGAAATTTCACATCAGCGGTTATAATATCGTGACCTGAAATGCGTTTTAAAACAGCTATCTCAGCAGTTCCAAGATTCAATGTTCCTTCATCGGTAGATAGCTCCAGACGTTTCATATAAAGCTCGCTTAATGCAAACCTGCTGCCAAGAAGATTTGACATAGACAATGATGTTACACCGTCGCGAGTGATGAAAGACTGAAGGAATGATAAAAAGGTACTTTTGCCATTATCACCGGATTCGCCATATAACACGAAGATTTTCTTTGCATTAGCATCTGAAGAAATACAATATCCTATAACTTGCCAAAAAAGTTTGATAAGTACTGGATCTCCGTCAGCTAGTGTAAATAAAAACTGGTCTGTTAGTGGATGATATAAGTTGTTGTTAATAATATAATTTGCTTCTACACGCATAGTGGGAAAGTAGTTTGGCACATTGGCTTCTAACATACCGGTCAAATTATTTACAAATCCATTACGGAAAAGCGTATGAGATTCGTTATTAGGGGTATAAGGAAAATCACATGTTCTTACCTCTGCTTCCGCAAGGACGTAATTGCAATCAGTATTCTCCAAAGTTACTTCATATCGAAGGGCTAATTGGTAGATGATATGTCTAAATAATGATTTGTCCAGTGGTTGATATATGCCATCGTAAAGCATATATAATTGATGATTGTAACGCAATATAAAACCGTTTTTTTCAATTAAATCTGCTAATTTAATACAAAATTCATTGAGTTCTGCAGATGTTAATTGCTTCTTGGCGAGAGTGCCGGGGGTGCTTGGCAGTGGTACGGTATTATCTGGCACGAGAGATGCCAGTTGGTTATTAGTATAAGTCACTTTTAAATCCTCCTTTAAAAAACATAAAGATACCTCTCAACATAATAATCAACCATGTTTTCAGAAACATCAGTTGTTGTAAGGCATTATAACACTATAAGATTTGAATTGCAATAGGTGAAAAGAAATTTCGGCATATAAATTTAAAAGCGTAAGATTTGGCGTAATTTATATGTATATTGAATCAAATTAATTAAGCGATTTGTAAAAATGATGGTATGAATTATAAGAAATAGCGTAATCATAATAAATTGAAATTGATGTATGAAAACTTGTGATAGCAAAGCTAATATAAAAAAGTGCTGTTTCACGCTTGATAAGAGCTTGCATGATTTCATAGTATATCTTATTTAGATAAGCAATTTATCGCTTCATAATTTTTCTTTTAAGAATTAAATGCAGCGGATTGATAAGGATGGGCATCAACGCTGATATAAGCAGTAAGAGGCTGATTCTTTCTTAAATGGTGTACATCATCGACTGAGGCGATTAATTGAGACATAAGAATATCTCAAATACAGCCTACTTCTGATAATATAAATTTCATTAAAGTCTTGCAAAGAGATTGAAATCATGATAAAATAATATTATGGGAATCTCTAAAAAACTATCTCACGGCAGACTTCCTATGAATAATACCATTTAATGTAGTGCCCAATTTTGCGACACATCAAATACTACTGTGATTTGTTGTCTTTGAATGGAAGAACAATTTGAAACAGTTTGATTTTGGGGCGAAAAATAGGCAAATATTTTTTGAGAAATAGTTATTTTCAAGCTCATTTATATATAGTGACGAACGAAAATTTGAAATGATAAAATATATATAGTTCCAAGTTCCAGGTGTTAAACGAAATGCTCTGTATTTTATCAAAGAATAACATTATGTTTAGATTACGGTTTGCGAACTTGTAAAAGACTTGGAACATCGGAACAAAAAATATTTCTTTTTATTCATAAGGGTGTGTAGTATATCTTGTGTATGATTAAAGGATGATATCATTGAATCCTTATCTAATTAGAGCTATTGGGTTAATTGTAACAGGCATATTCTCAACATTGTAAGGAATATAGTATAGAGCTATGTTCCTCGTTCCAGGTTTTGTGAGAATTTAGCTATGCACAGCGTGAGCGAAAAATCAAATAAAGGTGATATGGTATAGCATCAGCATATTCTCTAAGTGGAGGAGCTAGTTCCTCCACACCTCCTTGAAGGGGCAAGCCCCTCGCATTTTGCTCTACCTACGGTCTCGCAAAATGCACACCCCTGAGCAAGAATAGCAAAAGTCAAAATAATTATAAAAAATAAATTTTTAAAAGCACCGTTATTATAATTATTTGAAAAAATAATTCAGCTTGTCGAAAAAGTCAAAATAATCCGAAAAGGGGACGTTCTCTCTTGCAGACCACTTGAACGCATCACAGAGCCTTGCTCTGCACGGGACTCTGTCCCATACCCTGCCAGCTGCTCTGCCTCTGGAATCTACCAATGGACAGTTCTCCTTTGAAAACTCCATTTTAGAAAATAATGGTTTTTCGACAATCTCAATTATTTATTTGAAAAATAGTTTTTGTTCTGCGTGTGGGAATGATGTAATTGTGCAGATATTTAGAAATCGTGGAACTTGGAACAAAAAATAACAGCCCTTTTTATTCAGGGCGGTGTATACAGCAGGCATTGCAAAGTCTGTATCTTTTGACACGTTCAACAGTATCATGAAGTTGAGCATCATCAATAAGCATATCTTTGACTTCAAAGGAATAATTAGCATAGTAAGTGAAAGGGGTCTTTATAATGGAAGCAAAAGAGTTTTTGAGAAATATGTGCACATTGGTTTTCGGAGAAATGAGTATGGTTGTAAAGAATGGTAAACTTGTTAAGTCAACAACCATAAGCAAGTTCTTTTCGGATGAAAAGCGAAAAAAGCCAACTAAAAAAATATGCGAGGAGTTGACGAATAAGTTAGAGTATTTTTTTTATTTAAAAGGAAAGAATGCAGAAGAAAGAGAAAAAAATATAATAAGGTTTTCGATCAAAGTTATATTTTGGTTGATGATTGAAACGGAAAGAGATATATCTTTTTTTAAGGTTACTGATGAAAATGGTAACCTTGTCTTAGAAAAAAGAGATAAATTATATAACAATTTATCTCTAATAATTAATCAATTATATTGTGATTGTGAAATAAATAAAGATACGTTAAATAAAGTGATTGATATTATTTTAGGATACTACCGTGCCGACTTTGCTGGACAAATGCCACCAAAACTTACCGCAGAAGAATATAATGAGTATGAGGACATGACTGTACAAAGTATTGAGAGGCTTAGTATTACATTTTATTCGCATAATAGAGTTCTGTCAGAATATGGTTGTTACTTTCAAGAAGATCTGGAGAGAGTGTTAGAACAAAAGTACAAGAAATTAAATAGTGATTTTTCTGTTTTAATCAGTTTTCTTGAGAATCTTCTTGAAGTTAATAGATTATCCGATATGAAAAAAGAAAATTTGGAAATGGTAGATTGTTTGAATGAAAAGTACATTTATGATGATAGAGAGGTGTCGTCTCTAAACTGGAAATATGATAAATTCGAGCGTGTAACTAAAGGCAAATAGATATAGCAAATGTTTACCAATATTTCGATTTTTTTAAGGATTTATTAAAATGCAATAAATGGGAGGATATATCAGAAACTTCATACAAATTTTATTGTAGATATCAAATGGATGAGATAGATGACAAATTTAATAATTGGAAAGCGCATTTGTTCTATAAATTTAAAAAATATTTTTTTCAGTATGAAATTGAAAGAAATATAACAATTGCATATGTTGATTATTTTAATTATAACAAGAACTACTATATTGGTATTAAAAAGATGAAAGATTATTTTGAAAGGCTAAATGAAATTTTCAAGATATATTGTGATAATAGTATTGTGGATGCAATAATTAAATCATATAGTTTCCGACAAGGCGTACCCGTAAATGAATATGATGCTAATTCTTGGTTGTTTGTTGATAATGAAATTAGATATTTATATGAACTGGTAAGTAAAATTATCGGATATTTATCATTTAGAGCAAGCGTGTATGACAGGTACTGTATTAGATAAAAATGAAAAGGATTTCAAAAGTACTTTTTAAA
>CALFMA010000292.1 GCA_937880065.1 uncultured Ruminococcus sp. | reverse complement strand
TGGCATTTGCTAATCTTAACATTAAAAGTGATAAACCAATATTAAGCCACCCAGATAAACCTATATTTGCAAATTGGCTAATCAGCTTGTCTATCATTTCAGCATTGTTTCTTTGAGAAAGGTACTCATTCAACTCCTGGATCTGGCCCTCTAATTCCTTTTCTCTTCTTGCATAATATTTTGCTTGAACAGAAGCAATAATATCAATCATTGTTCTGTCGGCTTCAATGTGAGGCTTTGGAACAAATGCCGATAACAGGGCGAAAAGCACCGTAAATACCGCCGCCGAACGGAACATTTCAGGTCTGTCAACCGCCTTTGTTTCCTTTGTATCGGACATCTGGCGGAAATTGGCAAGGACTACGAAAAATCCCACGCATAAAGCGATAATAAAGCCGATTTCCA
This sequence comes from uncultured Ruminococcus sp., assembly GCA_937880065.1. The sequence goes on along the minus strand of CALFMA010000292.1, from coordinate 3,409 downwards.
TTTCCTCGTTTTCTTTACCGTAAATGGAAAAGGGAATAATGAGTATGAGGAAATTCATAAAAATCCTGTACCGCACACGGGTAAAATAATAGATTACCGAGAGCATAAAAATAAGAAACAGCATGAAAATTGCAATTGTGTACCATTTATTGTACTGCATTGCATTAACAGGCGTAAGAAACCACAATCCCCATGAAACAGGATATTTTTCGCTGCCTCGTTCAATAACTGCGGAAGAACCTGCAATAAATCCCGAAAACAGCAATATATAGGCAACTGCACCGATAATATGGTGCTTGTTTATAAAATCAAACAGACGGAAAATAAACCACCCTGCCACGTATGACACAATGGCATATTTCCACATATCAATACTGCGGTAGTGATTCATAATTGACATCATTGCAATCACAACATACAGTAAAACAGGGTCTGCAAGAGTTCTTATCAGAAATGCCTTTAAATCTTCTTTTCTTTCAGTCATTTATTTATACCAACTTAAAATTATTGTCACCGTCAAGATACCACATTTTGCAATCCGTTTCGTTCTTTTCACGGTTTGAAACACCGATAAGGCTTACAGCCTCCTTATCTTCAAAAGCCGATATTACGCTGTTCAAGCCTGCCGAACAATCGGTGGATGCTATAACACAGGCACAAAATGCTGTTGTATCAATCTTTATTCGCCTGTCGCTTTCAACTCTTGCCGCAAGGACTTTCAGAAGAAGCTGCGACGGATATTCGGGATTGTCAACGCTTTCAGCCATAATATCACCGTCTGCCCCATAATAGACAAATGTGGAGGCAATGCCGTTTTTAATAAGTGCCGATAAAAGTCCGAATGCCGAACAGATAACCCGTTCCTCACGAATTATGGCATTTTCCGCTTTTTCGCCCTTTGCTCTGAATAAATCGAGGGCAATTACAGGCTGAACTGCTGATGCCGCCTCGTCAAGACGAACCATAAGCTGATTTTTCTTGGCGGAAAGCTTCCAGTTGACACGCTTCAAAGGGTCACCGTTCTCGTATTCACGATGCTCATATCCGGGAGTTGTATTTGCGGAAAACAACTGTGCTGAATCGTTTTTCTCCTCATCATCGGAAGTCATAACGGAATCGGCAATACTTCTGAAAAGCTTTGACGCTGTTTTGGCTTCTGGAATTTCGGGAATTACCCCAACGCTTTTTGGCGGAGGCAGCTGACTTTTAACATTAAAGCCCACAAATCCTAAAAATCCGCAGGAACGAACAGATGAAACATAAATCTGACCGTTTCCTCCCGTATTTGCATCAATTTCAACGGAAAAACTCTTGCTGTTTCCTTTTATAAGAGAAAGCTTGTAGAGTGTGTCAATTCTGCCGAAAACTTCGCTTGCTGCAAGTCGGATTTCAATTATACCCAAGGGGAAAAATCCGATTTTCCCAACATTTATATTGACTTTAAGCTTGCTGCCCTTTTTTACAAAGCCGTCACAATCAAAGGTTACAACGGTTCTTTTTCTGCCATACCAAGCAAAAAATCCCGAAACAAGAGGTGCAAATATCATAAAGGCTATAATTACAATGCCAATGTCGCCGTCAATATAAAAGGTAAATACAAGAAGTGTGACAATAACTGAAATTATGGATATTATTGTTCCCATATCAGATTCCCATAGACGGAACGGCAAGTGTATTCAGAATTGCCTCAATATAGGCTTCTGTGGTATTGAACTCCGTTCTGCCCTGCGGTGAAAGAATAATTCTGTGAGCAAGTACAGAAGCTGCCGTTTTCTTTACATCATCGGGAGTTACATAGTTACGCTCATAGATATAAGCGTAAGCCTTAGCCGCCTTATAAAGGGCGATACTTCCTCTGGGACTTACACCGAGGGCGGCATTTCTGTCGCTTCGTGTAAATCTTACGATGTCCACCACATACTTTTTCACTTCGTCGGTAACACGGATATTGCGTACTTCCTCCTGCATTGCCAGTATTTCGTCAATGGTCATTGCAGGCTCTGTGATATTGTTTATGGGGTTGTACAGTTCTGTTCTTTCAAGAATTCTCATCTCCTCATCAGCATCGGGATAACCCATTGACAGCTTCATAAAAAATCTGTCCATCTGTGCCTCTGGGAGGTGGAATGTACCGTATGTTTCAACGGGGTTCTGTGTAGCCATTACGAGAAACGGCTTAGGAAGGGGATATGTCTTGCCGTCCATTGAAATCTGACGTTCCTCCATAGCTTCAAGAAGTGCTGACTGCACCTTTGGTGAGGCACGGTTGATTTCATCGGCAAGAAGGAAGTTGCACATTGCAGCACCCTCACGGTATGTGAATTCCCCTGTATTTGCATCGGGCATTGTAAAACCTGCAATATCCGAAGGCATAACATCGGGAGTAAGCTGTATTCTGTTGAATTTTCCTCCAACTGAACGGGAAAGAGCTGTGATAAGTTGTGTTTTTCCAACTCCGGGAACATCTTCCAAAAGAACGTGTCCCTCGCAGAGCATAGCTGAAATAAGCCGTATAACAGTATCCTCTTTACCGACAATAACTTTTCCTATAGAATCGGCAAGAAGTCTGATTTTTCCATTCATATTTTTACCCCTATTATTGTTAAATTATTTATACCGTGAGAAATTACACTCACAACTTCTATCATTATAACATATTTTTGTCAATATAGCAAGTCATTTTAGCATAAATAATAAACCCGCACTTTTGTGCATTATGTACAACTGCAATGTTTCTTTAAGCAATAAGAAAAGCGGCAGGAAATTCCCACCGCTATAGTTTTACACAATTTCAACCGTCGAAATTCTCGGTTCAAAGCAGCAGCAAGGTCTTAGGCATACTACACGGACTCCGCTTGCTCTCTGTGGACCGACTTTCATAAAAGTGGCAAGCACCGATGTGTCGCCGTGAAGTCCCAATGCTCCCACATTTGATTTATTTACCTCAGCGGTAATATATTGCTCCATATCGCTCTGCTTGTCATAAGTGCCGTCTGCAAGAGCTTCAATCATCATTGATGCCGCTTCAAAATGGGAACGTCCCACACCTACGCCGAGGGTACAAGGGGTACAGCCAAGCTGTGCAACCGCTTCTTTTGCCCATTCAACAATTTCATTCAGCACCGTATCAACATTATGCTTGTGGAAAATTCTGTATGTCTTTCCACGGATTGCAGGGCCGCCGCCGAACATCATTATATGCAGGCGGATTGTATCTTCCTTACATCTGCGAATGAGAAATGGTGCAGGCTCAACTCCTGCTGAATCGGGGTTAAGTCCTCCCGACTGGTCAATTCTCTCGCAGTCGCCGCCCATTATGCCCATTGGTCTGCCCGGGAGTTTTCGCAAACCCTGTGCAATTCCCTCTTTTACGGCGTCGAGAATACCGCCTGTTATTGCCGTATTTTCG
>CALFMA010000291.1 GCA_937880065.1 uncultured Ruminococcus sp. | reverse complement strand
TGTCGCAAGCAAACGAGATCCATGCGGTATTGTCAGTATCGCAGATCGAATACCAGTAGCTCTCGGAGCCGTCCGGATGATCCTCTGTGTCGATGCGCACCTTGCCGGAGCGTGTTCCGCCGCCGCCATACCGCATGATCGCTGTGCCGTCTTTCCGTACGGTCAGCGAATTGGTCCGTGTGCCGAAGGTTCCGGACATTGCCCATTCGCCGACGAGATCGTCCGCGGAATAGGGACACGCTGTTTTCGCTGCATCGGTCGTCTGTGCTGCTGCGGGCTGTGCCGCAGCGGAGACTTCGGTTTGTGCAGCGGCGGCTGCCGTTTCGGTGACGGCTGCTGTTGTTTCCGAAGATGTTGTCTCGGCTGCAATGGATGTTGTCGTGTTATCCGCCAGACTCACATTGATATTCACCGGATCCGATCCGCAGGCGGTCAGGCAAAGGCTCATCAGAGCAGCGGTCATTGTAATCATTTGCTTTTTCATATTCTTCATTCTCCTTTGTGATTCGTTCAACTTCTGTTGACGGTCTTATTATATTAGATTTCGGATGTAAAGTGTGTATAATTACAAATTTGTAATCCGGTCATCTTCGGAGTATCTGCTCGATCAGATTTGATTCTGTATCCGTTATCCCGTCTGACGCAGCCGGCAGCGTAAAGGTGAAGGCAGTACCCTTGCCCTCTTCGCTCTCAACGCCAATTGTGCCGCCGTGCGATTCTACGATAAATTTGCAGATAAACAGTCCGAGCCCCGTGCCGGTTTCGGAGTGCTTTCCCTTATAATAGCGCTCCCAGATGTGCGGCAGATCCTCCGGCGAAATGCCGCAGCCGGTATCTTTGACCGTAACCGTTACCGTTTCATCGTCCGCTTCTGCCTTGATGAGCACGGTTCCGTCTTTGGTATGCTTCAGCGCATTGGAGATCAGATTGACGAACACGCGCTGCAATCTGGTACTGTCCGCATGGACCGGCGGCAGGTCAATTGGGATGCGCAGTATCAGACGGTTATTGTTCTTATTCAGCACCGCAAAATAGGTCTCGACCGTTTTGCGCACAAGGCTGTCAAGATCACAGGGGGCTTTTTCCAGTACCATTCTGCCCTCCTCAATGCGCGTCGCATCGAGGATCTGCGTCACCATGAGTGCCATGCGGTTTGCCTCGGAAGAAATGCGGCGCAGCTTATTCCGGACGGTTGCCCTGTCGCCGCCGTGCATGAGGTCAAGCTCTGCGTCCTGCGCATAGCCGGACATGGCGGCAAGCGGCGTTTTCAGCTCATGCGATGCATCCGAAAGGAATGTTGTTTTCATCGCATTGACCTGCACCAGCATATCATGCTCGGAAACGACCGGAGCTGCGATTTTTTTGGAGAGAGCCGCAGAGATCACGAGAAACACCGCAAATACGCAGAGAACCGCTGCGATCATCACAGACACATACTTCCGGAACATGCTGTCCAGACTGTCAAGCAGCGCATCGGTCTGCTCATCTGCACATTCTCTGATCGGCTCCATCCAGCTGTTGACATTCTGCATGAGTACCCCGAAGCAGAGGTTGTCGCCGGTATAATTGCAGAGGTTATCCCATGCAATCACATAGCCTGCACCGTCTTTTGCATAGGAACCGCGCTGTTGCTCCATGCAGGCATCCAGCCACCCCAAAAAATCAGTCTGGCTGCCGTAGTATTCCGGCATTTCGGCTGCTTTCTGATCGAACACGGCGATCGCATCCTGCATGATGAGGTCTGCATTGTCAGCCGTACCAAGCTCATAGCTGTGCAGCGCTTCGCCGTCATACAGAAAGAACACATCGGCATTGTTGAAGTAATTGAACGCCTGATATTGCAGATTTTCGCGGCGGTCTTCCGCGCTCATGTCAAACTGATACAGCAGAAGCGCCATTTCCCTGCCGAAATCCCGCAGATATTGCTGCTGTGAAGACAAAAACTGCTGATAGTATGCATCGGAGACTGCGGAAACGGTCTGACCGGCAAGTTCGCCGGAATACAGATTGACATTCACCGATGCCTGCTGATAGATCATATTGAAAATAGCTGTGCAGATGCCCAGCACGGCAATCAGGCACGAGATCAGGGCAATCAAAAGCGTGCGCCGCAGCGAACGGCTTTTGGATGTATGTTTTCCCACGTGGCTCACTCCTTTCACGGACTGTGAATCTTATTATACCATGTAAGCGAAGCGTTTATGGTATAATCGCCCGATATGCAGGGAGCAGATCTCTGATCTGCGGATCTGCAAGGGCACAAAAATAAATTATAATGAATGCGTTTGCATTCATTATACCATATTTTTTACCAAAAATCAAACAGGATTACGATTTTGTAATCGCGGAGGTTGCTATGGCACATATTTTGCTTGTAGAGGATGATTCCGATATCATGCGGATCAATCAGAACTTTCTGGAAAAAGAGGGTTATACCGTACATTGTGCGGATTCAGTTCAGCAGGCGGCATTTCTGTTGGAGGAATGCGCGCCGGATCTTGTCCTGCTTGATGTGATGCTGCCGGACGGCGACGGCATGGATTTCTGCAAAATCCTGCGGCAAAAGACACAGGCACCGGTCATATTCCTGACTGCGCGTGACGAAAATGATGACGTCATCAAAGGATTCCGCAGCGGCGGCGATGACTATATCACCAAGCCCTATGATCTGAATGTACTGAAAGCGCGCATCGAGGCGCAGCTTCGCCGCAATGCCAGACCGGAAGCGCAGCATCCGCGCATAGAGCTTCCGGATCTGACGATCGACCTGTTTTCCAGAACCGCAGAACTGGACGGCAATGTATGCTCCCTGCCGCAAAGAGAATTGCAGATTCTCTATCTGCTTGCATCCCGCATCGGCGCGCGCATCAGCTATCATGAGATCTATGAAACGATCTACGGCTGCGACGTTGAAGACAGTAAAAACACGATCCGTGTCAACATATCACGCCTGAAAAAGCATCTTGCAATGGATGATATGAGCACCTATGAGATCGCCTTGACCGCAGACGGTGAATATGTCCTGCGCAGAGTGATTTTCTGACGCAATTACAATTCTGTAATTATGCACCGGAACACAGCATAATCTGCTATAATAAATGTATCAGAACAGCATATCATGCGAAAAAAGAGCAAAAACATGAAAATGCAATGGATCATGCCGGTTCTTCTCGGTACAGCAATCTGCCTGACCGGATGCGGTAGGCACGGTGATTTGACAGTTCAGGAGGACTCAGTTCCGCTTGTGCCGATTGAAACAGCAGTATCCGGAACATCGGACTGGAGCTGAATGAAAGCGGGCAATCAACGCTGACAGTCGGAACAGAGGATCATTCCGCATCGACTTCCATGCAGGGCAATTTTCTGACGGTTTGCACGGTCGATCAGGACGATCCGGTTGACATGGTATTTTCGGTCAGCGAGGACAGAAACCAAATGACCGCCGAGCTGATGAACGGCAGGATCATTGCAGCTTTGAAACGCATCAGCCATGACTTTTCGATCAAAGACTTTCTGAACGCAAAACCGGTGCAGGATGCCTCTGCACTGATCGGGGAATGGGTTTATGTGAATCCGCATTCTGTGCCGGAGTCGGTGATTGAAGTGCAGGCAGACGGCTCATTTTTTGAAACACTTGTCGAAAACAATCTGATCACAGCCGGAACCGTCAAAGCAGAAAACGGCGGATATGCCTTCTATGACAGTGGGAATCATTTGTATCTGCGGTTTACACCCGATCCTCTGATACCGAACACCTATCTGGATGACAAGTCCCAAGGCGGCAGACTCGTCAGCATTGCGGAATACGAACAGCCGAATGACTGGGGCTATTATGATCCTGTGATTTACCCTGCAACCAGCATCAGCGTTGCAGGACTGAACGGAATATGGAAGAATGCAGACGGCAGCGGTGAATCCTTTGAGATCTATGACGGCAGAAGCATTTATCACGGCAGATTTGCGCTGACCGATTCGGACGGCAAAGAAAGAACTTGGTGATGTCCGGCTGCAATATCGGTATAATCAGGACGGAGAAAAGAGATTTTGCTTTACCTTCTATGGAGATAACGGGAAAATATACTATACGCTGGATGCTTCCGGCTCGATTCCGATGAATGATCTGTTCGGCTATCAATCCGGTGAGCTGCATTTTATCAGGCAGGAATAACAACATGAAAACAGACAGTCTGAACGGCTGTCTGTTTTTTGCTGATACGGGCAAATAAGCATATTCCAAGGCTGAAAGGACACCTGCAATTACAAATTTGTAATTCTGCACACAAACGCTTTATCATTTGCTATAATGGCATTGTCAGCAGGAGAGCTGATGAAGCCAAATGATCAAATTCTGATAAGGCAAAGGAGAATGTACCATGAAAAAGCAAATGATCGCAATCGCAGTCCTGATCGCAGCAGTCAGCCTGACCGGCTGCAACGTCAACATCAATGATGAAACCATGTCCGCAGCAAAGGATATTGCAGCTTCCGTGCCGGATGACACCGACATCAAAGTCAACGGGCAGTCCGTCGATGTTTCATTGGATTCGGACGGAAATGTCAGCGTCAACATGGAGCAAAAAGCCGCTGCAAAGCCGGGGGCAGATCTGTTCGGCGGCTATGTAATCGGAGATACCGCAGTGAAGAGTCAGCCGGATTCCAATTCTGAAACGCTGATTACAATTCCGGATGCAACACAGATCAGCGTGAAGGAAAGCGGCGTATCCGGCTGGTTCATGACCGTATTTCAGGATCAGACCGGTTATATTGCCGCACAGTCCGTCAAGGATATTCCGCCCTATGATCCGGCACTCGGCGGCGACAATGTCCTCGGCGGTTCTGTCAATGCCGATGTCAAACTGATGAGCGGGACGCACCCCTATGCAGAGGTTCTGATTGAAATCCCGAACGGCACACAGGTCAATTATTATGCCGTTCCCGATCAATCCGGCTGGTGTGCTGTGAATTATCAGAATAAAATCGGCTATATCGAGGCAAAATATATCAGCCCGATCGAAGACTATGTGCCGGCAGAGCCGGATGTCAGCGTGCTTACCGGTGAATATCGTTATCAGCTTCGGGACGAGAAACCCGGTGAATTTTTCATTGATGAAGGATATGTCACGGTGAACGCAGACGGCACTTATATTTATCAGCCGAAGGACGGTTCGCTTCGGCAAAACGGTGTTGTGCAACTGGAATATGACGAGCATCCGGACGGGAGCAGATCTCCGCTTTTCGTATTCCGTGAAAAAGAAAGCAACGAGGTCTGGAACGGAACATACGACTGCGAACCGGACGGCAAGGGCGCGTTCTATCTTGGAAACGGCGGCATGGCAAGACTGCTGCCCAAAGATCAGCGTGAAGATGATTTCTCCGATTACATCGGAATCTGGCAGTACGACAGATGCACCATTCAGATCGGCGAGCAGGGTGAAGGCTATCTTGTGACAATTCACTGGGCAGACAGCGCATCCGAGGACAATGTCTGGAGCTATCAGTGCAGCGGTATGTCTGACAACATGGGATTGGAATGCACGGGCGGCGGAACGCTGACACATATTGTCACGGCAGAGGACGGAACCGAAACTCGCACAGTAGTATACAGCGACGGCACTGCATTTTTCCGTCAAAAGGACGGCAGACTGTTCTGGTCTGACGGCAAAGAAAACAAAGGCATGGAAATGGACTTTGAGAAGATCGGATGATCACAGCTGAACTTCCCGAACCGCAAAACCGAAAACGGACGCCGGATCATCACCGGTGCCCGTTTTTTTCATCTCAGCAGCATATTAAACTCCGCATATAATCCTGTATTTATTCCGCTGCGGCAGAATTGGTCGGAAGATATGTATTCAGCAGCCGCTCGATCAGGTCATCTTTTCTCTCTATCTGTTTTTCAAGTCGTGCTATATTTCGGTCATAGATACTCTTTCGTTCTTCATACATTGATTTCCGGAATTCAAATGCAGCTTCCTGCTCGTCCAGTTTTATCATCAGAAATTCAATCAGCTTATTCTCCTCGCGGATAATATGCCGGAGAGATTCCGTAAGCACCAACCACTCCTGGCTTTCTTTAGAAAATAAAAATGTCATCTATTCTGAGCAAGGGTGACAATTTCCCTTCGATGATTTCATCGGAGTTTTTTATTGCAATTGTCTGCGGAATGTGGTATAATATATGTGGTCGGACAGACCGACAAATTTGAATTTGTCGTAAGGTTATATTCAAAATACGAAAGGAGATTACTGTAATGAAGGATAAGGAAAAAGTAGAAATTGAAAACGAGGAAGTAAAGGAAGGTACAAACAAGAATGATAAAACAGAGTGGCTTCCTATAGGTATGTGTATAGGAACTGGTCTGGGAATGTGCGTGGGTGGTTTCGTTTTTGATAATATGTATATCGGATTGGTTGTGGGAATGATTTTAGGTATGCTTATAGGTAGTGGAATAGATGCCGCAAGTGGAAAAAAGAGCGAAAATGAAACAAAAACAGGCGAAGATAAGGAGCAGCAAAAATAAAGGCTATCGGACTCAATGAGCTGACACCCTATGAAAGATGATTGGAAACTTGTAATGAGTTATAATCCCAAAAGTATCTATTATGCCCACGCAAATGTAAAGAAAAAGTATATGCTTCGAAATTTGATTTTTATAGGTATAGTGGAGTTCTATTACAATTCCCATTACAGTCTGTTACAAGATCTAAAGATATTGTAAACTTTATAATATCCAGACTTTTGATGAATTGAAACGAATGATAGATGATTATATCTATTTTTTTATAATCATCAGCACATTCAACTCAAAGCAAAACCGGCTCCGCTTAAGTTGCGGAGCCGGTTTGTTGCATAAACTTTTTAGTGACTATCATTCAAACTGTTTGTAATGTCAGTACAAAATGAAACGGTTCAATCAAACACAGCTGTCTTTTATGTAGTTCGAATTATTATAATGCTAATACTGCCTGTTGATTTTCGTTAATGTGCTTGTCAACTTTGCTTTTCTCGTCAAGCCATTCTTTTGACGGTGACTGCAATTTATTGATAAACGGAATGCATCTGTTATTAATGAATGTTTCTAGAGGATCTTCAGGCTTTTTCTTTGGAATGAATATCAAAATTACAGCTATTACAATTCCGACTATAGAAGCAATTGTACCGACAATAGGTATTGCAGCAAATACTCCGCTTGTAAGGAAGAGAGAGCCGACTTCTGCTAATAATCCGATACCGATTGAAATTGTTTCCATTATTTGAAGCGTTTCAACTAGTGGACTTTCTCCGCTTTGGAATGCAAGAACGGTTTCGTATATCTCTACTGCCAGTGCTACTGCCATCATCGCTATATTCATTGCCTTGCCAGCTATCCTTGAAACCTTAGCAAATTTAGTAATACTTTCTGCAGCTTCTGCTTTTCCACATTTTGATATTAATTCAGATGTGATTTTTCCCATTTCATTTATGGAATTTTCTACTTTAGTGCTTCCATATAATACGTTAAATACATATTTTTCACTTTCAATACCATTAATAATTTTATGTTCTTCTCTCATCAGATTTCCTATTGATTTTGACAAGTTTTTGCAGGCTGCATAAACTGTAACATCTTTAATTGCAGACACTGCAATTAAAACAGTATTAGATATTATTGTTCCTTTTTCAAAATCTGACAGGTCATTCCAACGTGAAAATCCAGAAAATACTGTTATTAAGCCGCATGAATATATAACTGTAGTAAACAACTTCGGAAGACAAGGGAATTTTTTATATAGCTTACTTACGCAGGTTATAACATCTCCTGCGTTTATTTCAGACAAGCTAAAAAGTGTTTCTGCTATATCTGCTGAAATTGAAGATATATTCTGTATCATTTCTGATGCATCTTTATAATTCAGACTCTGTGCATAATCTTCTATTTCTTTTTTAGCTTCTGCATACATTTCTTCTGTCCAGTCAGTAAATGTTTTATGATTCAGATTATCGAAATATACTTTGAAAAATTCTTCAACTACTTTTGAAATGTAATCTACAGATGCATTCTCTTTCCCGTCAGGAAATAGAACATTTTCAAATGCATAAAATAGAATTCCGTCTTCAACAAATTTATGAAGTGCTGCACCATAAGAATATAATTTATTTTCTTCATTATTGTTCTTTTCATCATGCGTTGTATTACTTATGTCAATATGAGGACTCTGATCAAGTATGTCAAGTATAGTACATAAATGATTAATACGGGTATTATCAGGATCAACAAGATTTGATGTTATAAGTCCGTTGAGAACATTTGGTGATATACAGTATTCATAAAGCTCTTTTGCCCATTTTGCACCGTTATCATTTATATATTTATTAAGTCCCGGAACATTTCTTGAATATAAATGTGGATAAATGCTGTTTGTTGAATATTTGTAGCCTTTCTGAGATGACATACAGTTTTGATCTGTTCCCTGTAAATAAAACTTTAATTTATTTTCAGAATCCGGAGCATTATTAATCAGATCCCTGTATTTTTTAAAGTCATCACCCGGAGCTTTTGAGTAAGAATAGCTTATATATGACAGAGCAAATTCATTAATAAAGAAATCTGAATATTGCTCTGCTAAATTAGCTTCATCGGTAGTAAGGTCATTTGCCTCAGTACCGACTGTCGGCTTTGTGATACCTATATATTTGGATACATCATCGTTACTATTATATGCTACATGAGCAGACATTTTTATAAGCTTATCAAGACTTGCTGAATGAATTGCCGCTACATCCTCAGGCTGTGAAAGGTTAAAAAGATCATGCACATTTAGTTCGTCTTGAGAATTCAAAAAGTATATTTCATCTGAATCAGGATAGTTGCAGGCAGTCATTTTGTTATTCATACTGTAAAAAGCAGCTTTTTCTTTCAGAGCTTTTTTCTTATTTGCAATGTTTTCTTCCGGGGAGCCGAAAATAGTGCCAATATTGTTTTCTTCTTCTGCTTCTATGTTGTTATAACCGCAGCCTTTTACAGATTCAAAACTTATGTCGAATGAAAACTGGCACATTTTAACTTCGCTGTTTTGAAGAGGAATAAATTGAAGCATTGCAGCACTCTTAAACTGAATTCTACTTGCAAGATTGTGCTCGGAGTCGATAAAGTAGGAGATTGACTTGCCTGTATCATATGAACTGGCAGCTTCATCCATTACCTGCTCACCATTTTCGTTTATATATTTCATTTCCCAGCGTCCAACAGGGTAAAGTACACCGTCTTTGGCTTCATATCCCATTTCAAATGTTCCAAAATCAATGACTTCTCCGTTTTCGTGTGGCTGATATTTCATTGTATATTTGTTTGTGCTTGTGGATAAGAAAGAGAATATATTCTTGCCTCTTTTTATTATTCCTTTACCGTATAATCCATGCTCATACATACGGAGGATGCCTATTTCTTTTTCGCCGTTTTCAACTACACGCTTCCAGTAATAATTACCATCATTTATATAGAGTTTTACAGGTGTATCTTCTGAATCATCAAAGAAAATATGGTTGTTTACAATATGGATTTTTGAGCAGACAGAATCTCCAGACAAAGCATATATCTTCATTCCGATGCTGTCTATGCTCATTAATGCATTATCATCAGGTCTGAAAGATTTCAGAGGCACAACTCCGTTGGCTATATTTTCATTTTCGAGCATATCTGTCAAATAATTAATTGTTTCTTTTCCAAAGGCATTTTGTAGGTCTTTACGGTTGTTTTTAACAAATCTTCTGAAATCTCTGTTTGCAAATACGTTTTTTGAACGTGATAATGAATCATTTATATTTTTCATTGTTATTTCAGGATAGTTTACATAGCAGACATATCCGTTTTCAGTGGTGTATGACTTGTATCCATCGGAAATATGAATATCATAGCAAAGCTTGTTATTTTCAGCGATATTTATTTTTTCAACCTTTACCATTTCTTCTTTTATACTTCCGTCAGGCTGCTGAATATGCTTAATAACAATATCTCCTATTTTTAACTTTGATACCTTGATCTTGTTGTTGATTTTCAGGGCTTGCTGAGGCATAGGGCATTTATATCCGTCGATGGTAAGGATCATATGATCAAGCGACATAAACGGTTCATCGTTATTAATTGAATAAAGGAAAAGAACGTGATTGTTGAAGATGATTTCACCTGAATATTCAGACGGCATTAGTTTTTCTGATAAAAGCATATCCTTTTCTTTAAGCTGAGTTTCATCTGCAAGACTTCCGTCAGCAAGAATAAGCTTAGTACCACATAAAATACAGCCACCGCTATTATCTTCAACTTTTTTGGTGCGGGTTTTCAATGATGACTTTTTACCACTGTAATATCGGCTTGTGGTTTCGATCCATTTCTGAACCTCGGCACCGTATGCATATGTAATAACAATATAGTTTTTGCAAATAGGTGCACCGCTTGGTGTTATATCAATAACATCTTTCCTTTGTTCTCTTTTTATTTCCGATTCTATCATGCAATTTTCTTTGATGTCATTTTGCAGTGTATTAAATATTTCCATACCTGATGCCAGCTGACCTTTTGGACCGTCCATCCATGGAAAATGATAAATAGATGATATAATTTTTGAATATTCAGTTGCATTCCATGCTGACTTCAATCTTTCAGATTGTATATAACTGAGATGCTTTGTTAAAAGCCATAACAGTCTCAACGGTTGAAGGTGCTGTTCAGCAATGTCGCAGTAAACAGCCATTCCGTTTATAAAAGCTTCTGTTGAAGCATAGTCAGTAATTTCCTTTGCAATCTGCTCATTGGCTGATGAATCGGCAAAAACATCAGGTAGATTGTCTCTAAGTACTTCAAGTGCAAGAGCTTCACCGATAGTGTGATTACTATCTTCAAAAAGTGCATTAAGATCCTTATCTAATATATCTGAACCTAATACCATATTTCTGAGATCATAGTCACCGGTGTGTGAAATAACGTCGCTAATATATGTTCTTGCAATGTCGTTGAGCTGATCGTTGTAATTAGTGACAAGAGCAGGAATATCCTGGCGTTCATATTTTTTAAAGAATACGTTCCTTATGTAGTTGTCAACATTATGAATGGAAACAACAAGTTTTTCTGACATGTTTGATGTAAGTTTGTCGATGTTCTTGATTTTCTGGAATAGTTCATTAATATTCATAATATAATCTCCCATTTTATTAAAATTAAATAGAAAAGTTTATGGCATCATCTTTTTAACATTGGATATTCTATCGTAATGCAGGAAAAATTTTAGATCACCTCCGTTTGGCAGTAGTTTTCGAAAAAATATCTATGATAAAAGATGATCAGAAAACATTTAGTCAAAGTTGTGCTATCACTTGAAAACAAGGTTTGGATGCTTTAGTGTAAAAAATGCATAAGGGGTGGGTTTGTGAATTATTAGGTCTATATATCAGGAAATCTTCATTAATTCTGTATCATCGCCAACAATATTATCTCTTAATTCCTCCCAGATCAGATTACCATTGTCATTGAGTCGGAAATGCGCACATCCGTTGGTATAACGTACAGTGGCAGATTCATTTCCGTTCTCATCACAAATTGAATCAACGCAGCGGCCGTTGGTAGAATCGAGGTATTCTCCGTTGAATTCGCAACTATATGTCCAGTTCGTCGATTCTGCTGCACTGCTCGACCATTTGACAGATGCTTCGTAACCTTCACCGCTTTTTGCAATGGTGATATAAATTCTGCCTGCACTCCATGTACCGAGAAAATCATCACCTGAATGTTTTGCTATGGAAGATTCACTGGTCATATCGTAATTCTCTATTGCTTTGATATATTTGCTTTCCACATAGCCTACATTATACTGATAATTTACAACACACCAGTTTGCATCCGAAGGGAGTAAATAATAATTAACCTGTGTGCCGTTCGGAATCGTGATAAGGCTTGTTGCATAGGAATGTATGCCGCTCATCAGATTGACATCCTTGGTGACAGAGCCGCCAAGTACATTATCACCGCCGAGTGCTGGATCATAAGGAGTAATTTCTTTTACATTGTTTGCGGGGATGTAACCTACTGTGTCCTTGAAATCCGTCATAAACCAACCGTCAATACCGCTCTCAAATACGCCTATCTGCGTTCCGTCAGGGATTGTCAGCAGCGTTTCAGAATTTGCATCTGCTGTCTTTTTTACAGTTGTATCATCTGTGACATAACCTCCGAAGATACTATTTCCGAGCTTTGCAGCTCCTGTTGAGGTGCTGTTTCCTTTGTTTTCAGATTTTATATTATCAGATTTTTTATTTGCAGCAGTTGTTGTTATCTTATTATCTTTTGATGTAACAGATGTAGTTGTTGTTACAGCTGTAGTTTTTTTGGAAGATGTTAAGTTTTTGGTTGTTGCGCCACTTTCTGTACTTCCACATGAAACCGTGGAAACTAATAATGTGAGTATTGCAAGACAAGATATCATTTTTTTCATGATAATTACCTCATTTAAAATTTATTTTGCAAACTTGATGTTCTTGGTGTAATTATATAATACCACATTGATCACGAAATGTGTTCAGAATTACAAATTTGTAATTTTGAAAATTCCGCTCCGTTTTTGTAACGGCAAAGCTTGCTGATAAATACACTTTCTAAGTGGTATGCAAATTAGATGCCGATGAAATAATCAAGAAGATAATAGAAGCAGGCGGCATATCCTCCAAGACCGGTATTGCAGGGACTGTTGCAGCATAATTCTGTATAATTGAACAGGTAATATTAAAGCTTAAATATTTCGAATCAAGACAGATATTCTATCAATTCCATGCCAGTCCGCTGACAGTGATCTAAAACTATACCGAAAATGAAGCGGCAGCCAAATGGCTGCCGTTCTGGTTTGAGAGTAGTGTAGTTTAAGATGGTAATCAAACTAAGTGGATTTCATAGATGAAGAATATACGGTTTGAGAGTAGTGTAGTTTAAGATGGTAATCAAACAAAAATGCCTATACGTACCATTGCAAGCCTGTTTGAGAGTATGTCAATTTTTATTTCCATTATATTTCCATTATTCTCAAATATTTTCATTAAAACTCATATACAACAATGAACTACTAATCAGTAAATTATAACGTAAAATAGCCATTAATCGTCATATAATAATCTTAGTGAATTAATCTATACAACACTCATAACCCGAAGGTCGTTGGTTCAAATCCTGCCGCCGCAACCAGCAAACCTCCGATGTGAAAGCATCGGAGGTTTTTCTTGCAATCGGATATGGGATGTGATATAATATAGGAGGTCGGACAGACCGGAAAAAAAGAATTTGACGAGGATATGACTTTTATGAGGTTAGAAAATGCAGAATTGAAACATATAAAAAGAATTGTGGCTATATCAAAGGCTGCGTTTGATAGCGATATTAGTGTTGGTGCTTCCGAAGCAAATAGACCTCCTGATTATGATTCAATTCCATGGCACATTCAGATGAAAAACGAAGGGCATTTACTACAGGCAGTCGTAGATGGCGAAATCGTTGGTGGTGCAGTTCTATTTGTGGACAAAAACAGTGAAAC
The DNA here is from genome assembly GCA_937880065.1 of uncultured Ruminococcus sp. The sequence continues at coordinate 27,272 of CALFMA010000291.1, read as the reverse complement.
ATTGTACATTGGCAGAATATTTATTAACCCAGCTCATCATCGAAAGGGATATGGTCTTTCTTTGATGAAAATTGTGGAAACTTACTATTCTGGTATTAAGAAAATCAAACTTGATACGCCACTTTGGAATGTAAGAACAAATGCTTTTTATACCAAGCTGGGTTATTGTGAAGTGAAACGGGACGAGGAATTTGCTTACTATCAAAAAGAATGCGATTGACAAGTTCCAATTTGTCGAACTGAATATTATTACATAGCCATTTTAATGTCATCTATTCTGAGCAAAACAGACAAATTTCCCTCCGATGATTTCATCGGAGGTTTTTATTTTCAATGCGAAATTCCCAAGATAACCCCCACAAAATTTATCTGCCGCAAAATTAGCTGAAAGCTAAAGGCTAATATTTTAGGGATTGGTATAAAATTCGAAAAAACACTTGATTTTTTTTGTGAAATTTGTTATAATTATTCTATCTTAAATTTTGCGAGGATAGTAAAAATGAAAAAAATACTTGACTGGAAAAAATACCTTGAAACGGCGGCTAATGCAGTTGCCGAGGGTATTGTTATGCTGAAAAACAACAATTCAGCTTTACCGTTGAAAAAAGATGAAGTCGTATCCGTTTTCGGACGAATTCAGCTGCACTATTACAAAAGCGGCACAGGTTCGGGCGGTATGGTAAATGTTTCACGAGTTGTGGGAATTACCGACGGTCTGCTTGAAGCAGGTGTAAAGCTTAACGAGGAATTGCTGGAGATTTACAGGAAATGGGACAGCGAAAATCCCTACGATTTAGGCGAGGGCTGGGGTGCTGAACCGTGGTCGCAAAAGGAAATGCCCCTTTCTGCTGAAATCGTGAAAAATGCCGCTGCTAAGGGAAATACAGCCATTGTTATCATCGGCAGAACAGCAGGCGAGGAACAGGAAGTAACTCTCACCGAGGGTTCATATTTCCTTACCGAACTTGAAAAAGATATGCTGAAAAAAGTCCGTGAGGAATTTGAAAAAGTGGTTGTTCTTCTCAATGTGGGCAGCCTTATTGACATTGAGTATATCGAAAGTCTTGGAGTTGACGCTCTCCTTTATGTGTGGCAGGGCGGTATGGTTGGCGGAGTTGGCACGGCTGATGTGCTGACAGGCAAGGTTTCGCCCTCGGGTAAACTTCCCGACACTATCGCTTACTCAATCGAGGACTATCCCTCACACCCATATTTCGGCGATTTGAAAAGCAACCGCTATGTGGAGGATATCTACGTTGGATACCGATATTTCGACACATTCGCCCCTGAAAAGGTGCGTTATCCATTCGGTTTCGGATTGTCCTACACTACCTTTAAAATAGTTGCCGACAAGGCTGAAACTATTTGCGAAAGCGGAAAAATCGGCGTAAAATATGAGGTAATCGTCACAAATACGGGAGCATACAGCGGAAAAGAAGTTGTAATGCTCTACGTTGAGAAACCCCAGGGCAATCTCGGTCAGCCGAAAAAAATCCTCTGCGGTTATGAAAAGACGAAAACTCTTGCTCCGAATGAGTCCCAGACTCTCATCGTATCAGCTTGGATTGACGATATAGCGTCATATGACGACAGCGGGGCAACAGGAAATAAGAATTGCTGGGTTAATGAAAAAGGCGATTACAAATTCTTCATTGACAAGGTTGAAAAGATTAACGGTCATATTCTGACTGTTGAAAATACAACAGTTGTTGAAAAATGTCGTCAGGCCCTTGCACCTGTGGAAGAATATCAGCGTATGAAGCCGATTTCTACGGAAAATGGCTATGAACTGGGATTTGAGCCTGTTCCGCAAAGTGAGGTTGACGAGCCTGCACGAAGAATGGCACAGCTTCCCGAGGAACTGCCATATACAGGGGATAAGGGCATAAAACTCATTGACGTGTACAGCGGAAAAAATTCCCTTGACGAATTTGTTTCACAGCTTTCCGATGAGGAACTCTCCTGCCTAATCCGTGGCGAGGGTATGGGAAGTCCACGTGTTACGGCTGGTACGGCATCGGCATTCGGCGGAGTTGCGGACTGCCTTACAAAATACGGCATACCTGCGGTTTGCTGTGCTGACGGCCCGTCGGGAATGCGTCTTGACTGCGGCACAAAGGCATTCAGCCTGCCCAACGGTACAATGATTGCGTCAACTTTCAATAAGGAACTTGCAGAGGAACTTTTTGAATTTATGGGACTTGAAATGACTGTGAATAAGGTGGAATGTCTGCTTGGACCGGGAATGAATATTCACCGCCACCCTCTCAATGGCAGAAATTTCGAGTACTTCTCCGAGGATTGCTATCTCACAGGAACTCTTGCGGCAGCTGAACTCCGTGGACTTCACAAAAGCGGAGTTACAGGCACAATCAAGCATTTCTGCGGAAATAATCAGGAAACCAACCGCCATTTCTTAGAAACTGTTGCATCTGAAAGGGCATTGCGTGAGATTTATCTCAAAGGCTTTGAAATTGCCGTAAAACAGGGAAATGCCGACAGTATAATGACAACCTACGGCAAGCTGAACGGCATATGGACAGCTGGAAGTTTCGACCTCAATACCGTTATTCTCCGTGATGAATGGGGATTTGAGGGCGTTAGCATGACTGACTGGTGGGCAAATATCAGCCGCCGTGGCGGTGCTCCCGACAAAAAGGATTTTGCAGCTATGACAATTGCTCAGAATGACTTGTATATGGTATGTGCCGAGGGCGGCAAAAATGATGACAATACCCTTGAAAGCCTTTCAAATGGCGATTTGCTCCGCTGTGAAATTCAGAGAAATGCTAAAAATATCCTCTCATTCGTGCTGAAATCCAACGCAATGAAGCGTGTGGCAGGGGATTGCGATACAGTTGAAATTATCAACCGTCCCGATGAGGATATGCCCTCAGATGAGCCTGTGGTATTCTACGATATTGAAGATACTCTTACTCTCGACCTGAACGGCGTAAAATCCGAAAAGGGAAAGAGCTACAGCCTTGCACTTGTGGTGAATAATCCCGGGTGGTATAACATTACCCTTACCGCTTCATCGGAGCAAAGTGAACTGGCACAAATTCCCGTGACTATTTTCACCATGGGAACGGCTAATGCTGCTTTCACTTGGAACGGCACAGGCGGAAAACCTGTTTCATTTACAAAGGAAGTACCATTTTTCTCTCATTATATGGCGGTTCAGCTGTATTTTGCACAAAACGGACTTGACCTTATTGAGCTGAAATTTGAGAAAACTGACCGCATAGACAGACCAATGGAGGGCGGAGAAATATGACGATACAGATTTTCGGAACTAAAAAATGCTTTGATACAAAAAAGGCAGAGCGATATTTCAAGGAGCGAAATATCAGCGTTCAGTTCATTGATATGAAAGAAAAGGGTATGAGCAAAGGAGAATTTACCTCAGTTTTGCAGGCAGTAGGCGGAATTGACAGCCTTATAAATGAAAATGCCAAGGATAAAAATACCCTCACTCTTATGAAATATCTCCTTGACAGCGACCGTGAGGAAAAGCTTTTTGAAAATCAGCAGCTTATAAAAACTCCCGTAGTACGCTGCGGAAAGAAAGCTGCTGTTGGTTACTGTCCAGACGTATGGGAAAAATGGCTTTCTGAAAAATGATATAAACAGGTATTGCAAAATCTGAAATAATGTGTTATAATATTTATATCGGCATTGCCGAAAATGATATAGGTTTTCAGTAAAACTGAAACGGAAGGAGTTTTAATTATGGGACTTATTAAAGCAGTAATTTCAGGCGTAGGCTCGACATTTGCGGATACATGGAAGGAATTCTTCTGCTGTGACGCTATGCCTGCTGATGTTCTCGTAGCAAAGGGCTACAAGAAAACAGGAAAGAAATCTTCAAATACCAAGGGTAATGACAATATTATCACCAACGGCAGCACAATCGTTGTAAACGAAGGTCAGTGTATGATTATCGTTGACCAGGGACAGATTGTGGAAATCTGTGCACTCCCCGGTGAATATACTTACGATATGTCAACTGAGCCAAGTATCTTTGACGGCGGTTTTTCAAGCATCAAGGAAACTTTCAAGATTATGGGCAAGCGTATCCAGTATGGCGGTGACGCAAACCACGACCAGAGAATTTACTACATCAACGTAAAGGAAATTACCGATAATAAATTCGGCACACCTACTCCTGTGCCTTTCAGAGTAAACTATGCTGACATCGGCAGAAGCTTTACTGTCGGACTTCGCTGCAACGGCGTTTATTCCTACAGAATTTCCGATCCTCTCGTATTCTTCACAAAGGTAAGCGGAAATGTTTCCAATGTTTACAGCAGAAGCACAATTGACAATATGCTCCACAGCGAGTTCCTTGCTCGTCTTTCCGATGCATTTGCAAAGCTTTCAGATACAATAAGATATGACGAACTTCCTGCAAATAACCTTGCGGTTACAAATGCTATGAAGGACATTTTCAAGACAGAGTGGCTTGAAGAACGTGGTATCGAGATTATGTCCGTTGCTATCCGTTCCGTATCTATCAATAAAGAGGACGAGGAGCGTATCAAGAATTTCGAGGACGCTGCATGGATGAGAAATCCTCTCAATGCCGCTGCAAGCACAGTTCAGTCGCAGAATGCAGCTATGGTTGCCGCTGCTAATAATTCCAACGGTGCAGCTATGGGTATGTTCGGTGTGAATATGGCTCAGCAGATGGGCGGAATGAACGCTAATAACCTTTATAATATGGCAGCACAGCAGCAGAATGCACCTGTACAGGGCGGCTGGGTTTGCTCCTGCGGTACATCAAATACAGGAAAATTCTGTGCTAACTGCGGAGCTGCAAAGGCTGCTGATGCAAGCTGGACTTGCTCATGCGGAACATCGAATAATGGTAAATTCTGTGCAAACTGCGGAAGTCCAAAGCCTGCGGGAGCACCTCTTTATAAGTGCGACAAGTGCGGCTGGGAGCCTGCTGACCCACATAATCCTCCTAAATTCTGTGCGGAGTGCGGTGACCCATTTGGTACTGACGATATAGTTAAATAAACAAAAAAATGCAAGTGTTGAAAAATACACTTGCATTTTCTTATATATTATGTTATAATATATGAGTATATTGTTTTATTAGAATAATGGCGTTTCAATCGTCAAAAAAAGAAATGCTTTAAAGTTTCGGCAAGTTTATTGTCGATAAATACGGAGGTATATTATGTGCGGAATTGTAGGATTTACAGGTGAGCATCAGGCTGCTCCCATTCTTCTTGACGGACTTTCTAAGCTCGAATACAGAGGTTACGACTCAGCTGGTATCGCTGTTCGTGACGGCAGCGAGGAAGTTACTGTAATCAAGGCTAAGGGTAAGCTTGAAGTTCTCAAAAAGATGACTAACGACGGCGAGGCTGTAAGCGGCTGCTGCGGTATCGGTCACACACGTTGGGCAACTCACGGCGAGCCTTCTACCCTCAACGCTCATCCCCATTCCAGCGATGACAATAATGTTGTTGCAGTTCACAACGGTATTATCGAAAACTATCAGGAGTTGAGAGAAAAGCTTACAAAAAGCGGATATACTTTCAATTCACAGACAGACACAGAGGTTGCAGTAAAGCTTATTGACTATTACTTCAAGAAGTACAATCTCGGCCCTGTTGACTCAATTGCAAGAGCAATGATTCGTATCAGAGGTTCTTATGCTCTCTGCGTAATGTTCAGCGATTTCCCCGGCGAAATCTACACAGCACGTAAGGACAGCCCTATGATTATCGGTATCACAGGCGGCGAAACTTATGTTGCTTCTGACGTTCCTGCTGTTCTTAAATATACAAGAAATGTTTACTACATAGGCAATATGGAAATTGCAAAGCTTACAAAGGGTACTGCAACTTTCTACAATATTGACCGTGAAGAAATCGAAAAGGAACTTGTTGAAATCAAGTGGGATGCCGCTGCTGCTGAAAAGGGCGGTTACGAGCATTTTATGCTCAAGGAAATCCACGAGCAGCCTAAGGTTATCAGAGATACAATCAATTCTGTTGTAAAGAACGGCAAAATTGACTTTGGTGAGCATGGTCTTACTGATGAGGAAATGCAGGAAATCCAGCAGATTTACATTGTTGCCTGCGGTTCTGCATATCACGTTGGTATGGCTGTACAGTACGTTATTGAGGAGTTTTCTTCAATTTCTGTTCGTGTGGAACTTGCTTCTGAATTCCGTTACAGAAAGATGAAGCTTGCTAAGAACAGCCTTGTTATTATTGTAAGCCAGTCAGGCGAAACTGCTGACAGCCTTGCAGCTCTCAGAATGTCCAAGGATGCAGGAGTTAAGACATTCGGTATCGTAAATGTTGTAGGTTCATCAATTGCACGTGAAGCTGACAGCGTATTCTATACCCTTGCAGGCCCTGAAATTTCAGTTGCAACTACAAAGGCATACAGCACACAGCTTATTGCAGGCTATCTCCTTGCAATGCAGTTTGCTCTCGCAAGAGGCGAAATGGAGCAGGAAACTTATGACGCTCTCCTCACAGAGCTTAATACAATTCCCGAAAAGATTGAGAAAATCCTTGAAGATAAGGAGCGTATCCAGTGGTATGCAAACAAGCTTGCAGGCTGTAAGGACGCATTCTTCATCGGCAGAGGTATCGACTATGCAATCGGTCTTGAAGGCAGCTTAAAGATGAAGGAAATCAGCTATATTCACTCCGAGGCATACGCAGCAGGTGAGTTGAAGCACGGACCTATCAGCCTTATTGAGGATAAGATTCCTGTAATCGGTATTCTCACACAGCCTGACCTCTATGAAAAGACAGTCAGCAATATGGTTGAGGTTAAGAGCCGTGGTGCGTCACTTATGGGACTTACAACTTACGGCAACTACAGCATGGAGGATTTAGCTGACTTCACAGTTTACATTCCTCAGACTGACCCTCATTTTGCAGGAAGCCTTTCAGTAATTCCACTCCAGCTTCTTGGTTATTATGTATCCGTTGCAAAGGGATATGACGTAGATAAGCCAAGAAACCTTGCTAAGAGCGTTACTGTTGAATAAAAAAACAAACCGCCTGTTTTAAGACGGGTACTAATAAAGAAGTTTTTATGATTTGAAGATAAGGTTGCGTAACCGCCTTGGTTACGCAGCCTTTCTCTTTTTGTCGTACTTCATGCTGTCAGCGACAGCAGTTGTAACGGCAACATCGAAACGATAGTGTATCTCGATTTCCTGCGTGCGATGACCGCTGCTCTTGTCAGGAGCATGAACAACGATCTTCTCGATAAGTTCGTGCATGATTTCAGGTGTCAGCTCCGTGATATGCTCATATTTCTGTACTGCCCTGATGAATGCGGTCACATCGGCTGACTTCTGTTCGGCAGTATCAATGTAAGCGGTCAGCTCTGCTACGGTTGCTCTCATTTTCTTCTGCTCGTCCTCATATCCTGCGGACATCATAGAAAAGCGCTCATCGGAGATTTTCCCTGATACGTTGTCTTCGTAGAGCCTTGTGAACAGTCTGTCCAGTGAGTGACAATAGCTTCATGAGTGTTCTCGAAAATCAGCCAATCCTCTTTTGGGTTATCCACACATCACTACCGATTTGAACGTTGTAACTGAGCAGGATTACAGCTACTGCAAATTCAGTATCGCAGTAGACCAGCCAAAACGCAATGGCATTGAAACGACCGAGACCGATATATTCACTTGTCTCGCATTCAATGATAACGCAAAGTCAGTGATTTTTCTCTACTCAAAGGGCGGACAGATAACCTTTGTCGGTTCGCTCAGAAAGGCTCCTGATAATACTGTGGTTATTATCGTTGAGGAACTGCACTTCCAGAACAGATTTGCAGTCAAGGTCGATGCTGAATTGGGACAGCTTTTCTGACGGAAACGGGCGGTATGCTCTCAGACGAACGAAAAATGCTCATAGCGACTTTCGGATATGATTACCGTTATTCTTATATATGAAACAAGGTTCTCAGAGTGGTTCTGAGAGCCTTGTTCTATTTATTATAGCACTTTAGAGCAAAGAAAAATACAATATACAAGCAACCACTCTATGTCACTATTTATAGATTTATATGTCATAAAAAAATGACTTTAACCTATTGACAAACCACATAAGTAGTGATATAATATACAGTAAGATATTGTAAGTTAGGAGCAAGGACAATGGCTGAAAATAATCAGAAGATTAAGCTGCTCAGGATAATGGAGTTTTTACGGGCGGAATCGACCGAAGGAAAGCCAGTATCTACCAGTCAGATCATAAGCTACCTTAATAGTATCCATATTTCCTGTGAACGTAGAACACTTTATAAAGATATGGATATGCTGATTGAAAGCGGTGCAAATATTGTTAAAACAGAACTTGGACGTGAGAATGCTTACTATATGAACGAGGTATCGTTCTCTCTTGCTGAGGTAAAAACTCTTATTGATGCTGTCCAGGCTGCTAACTTTATTCCGGCAGACAAGACTGCCGATCTGGTTGAAAAGCTCCTTTCTTATGCAGGAGTACGTCGTTCTGAGATTGTCAGGGATAATATTATCTTTTTCAATAACCACAAGCACTCCAACCAAGATATTTATGAGAATATCGAACAGATAGAACTTGCTATCAGGAAGAAAAAACAAGTAAGTTTCTACTACTTTGATTTAGACGAAAAGAGGAATCGTGTCTATCGTAAAGAAAAGAAACGATACATCACCGATCCTGTTGCTCTTGTATTCAGCGAAGACAACTATTATCTCGTTGCATACAGTCAGAAGTATCAGAATGCAGTGAATTACAGAGTTGACCGTATGGATACTGTTGAGGTCGAAGAAGAGCCTATCTGTGAAGAAGCTCTTATCAAGAAAAGAAAGACAGAAACTTATACAGAACAGGTATTTAAGATGTATAACGGTGAAGCTGAACTTGTAACGATGGAGTTTGCGCCAGATAAGCTTGGCGTTATCTATGATAAGTTCGGAGAGAATATTGAGGTCAGACACGCTGATAAAGGCTGGCTTAAAATAAAAGTTACGGTACAGATAAGTCCAACATTCTGGGGCTGGATATATCAGCTTGGAGATCAGATCAAGATTGTTTCCCCTGAGGGAATTAAACCGCCATTTGATATAAAGGAGTTTTACAATGATTGATAAGAAAATAGATGTAATGTGGGACGATGCTCCCGTAGATGTTTCCACCGAGGTGGGCTTCATTTGGTCTATTGCCAATAAGTTGAGAGGTACATATCAGAGCGACAAGTACAAGGACGTTATTATTCCTATGGTCATTATCCGCCGCTTTGAGTGCGCATTGGAAGCTACGAAGCAGGTTGTCGTGGAGCAGTACAAGAAGAATCCTGCGTACCCTGCAAAGGCGATGTGCCGTGTGTCGGGGTATCAGTTCTTCAATACGAGCGAGTACACCCTTGCAGAGCTTGTCAATGATACCGACCACCTTGCGGCGAATTTCAGAAACTACATCGAGGGCTTTTCTGCAAATGTGCAGGACATCATCAAGAGCCTTGACTTTGACAAGCAGATCGACAAGATGGATAAGAACAACCGTCTGCTGTCGGTGGTAAAGGCATTCTCGGAGCTTGACCTCGATCCCAAGACCATTGACAATGTTAAAATGGGCTATATCTTTGAGGACTTGATCCGTAGGTTCTCAGAAAATGCCGAGGCTGGCGATCACTACACGGGCAGAGATATTATCAAGCTCATGGTAAACATTCTGCTTGCAGAGGGCTGTGATGATATTTTCGATGACCACAAGGAGATCACCATACTCGACCAGGCAGCAGGCACAGGTGGTATGCTCTCGACTTCATACAACTTCATTCACCGCTATAACCCGACTGCGAATGTGCGTCTGTTCGGGCAGGAGATCAATCCTGAGTCCTATGCGATGTGTGTGGCGGAAATGCTTATCAAGGGGCAGAATGCCGAGAATATCCGTATGCAGGACACTATGAAGGCTGACTGTTTCCCTGACAGACAGATGCGTTTCGTGATCGAAAACCCGCCGTTCGGAACTCCGTGGGGCGGTAAAGATGCCGCTGAGGGTGTAGAACAGGCAGTTAAAGAAGAAAACCAGAAGGGCTTTGACGGTCGTTTCGGTGCAGGACTGCCAGGTTCAGGCGATATGCAGTTGCTTTTCATTCAGTCGGCTGTGAATAAAATGGACGATGCCCTCGGTCGTGCTGCAATCATCGAGAACGGCTCCCCGCTGTTTTCGGGCGGTACATCTTCGGGAGAGAGTCAAATCAGACGGTGGCTGCTTGAAAATGACCTGATCGAAGCAATTATCGCTCTCCCCACTGATCTTTTCTACAACACAGGTATCGCTACATACATTTGGGTGCTGTCAAAGAATAAGCGTGAGGAGCGCAAGGGCAAGATTCAGCTCATTGATGCAGGCACGATTTTCCACAAGCTCAGAAAGGCTCTCGGCAACAAGAAAAACGAGATCAGCCCCGAAGACCGTTCTACTATCACAAAGCTTTATGCTGATTTTGTGGAGAACGAGTATTGCAAGATCTATCCGAATACGGAGTTTATCTATCGTGAGTATACGGTCATGCAGCCGTTGCAGAGAAGCTATGCGGTGACTGAGGAACGTATTCAGGCAATGCTGTCAAAGGGTTCGTTGTCCTCGCTGTATGATCCTGCTAAGGTAGCAGAGCTTGAAAACGCTGAGGAGCTGACGGGCAAAGAGGTCAAAAAACTCGAAAACTACCAGAACAACAAGCCTGTTTACGAAGCTATCATCGAACTGCTGAGATGTGACGATGATGATAAGGTATATTTATCCCCTGCGGAGTTCATGCCCGTACTGACAAAGATACTTAGCACTGCAACAACGGACAAGAAGCTCCTTGACAAGATCGCTGACGGCCTTTCGGTCATGGACAAGTCCGCTGAAATTCAGCGCGATAAGAAAGGCAACATCATCTACGATAAGGAGACAAAGGACACTGAGATCGTTAAGTTTGACGAGAGCATTGAGGACTATATGACTCGTGAGGTACTTCCCCATGTTCCCGATGCACAGTGGTTCTTTGAGGAAGATCTGAGCAAGAAGTCGCCTGTTGTCAAGACGGGTGCGGAGATTCCGTTTACAAGATATTTCTATAAGTATCAGCAGCCGAAGCCCAGCGAGGAGCTTGAACAGCGGTTCTTGGAGCTTGAAAAGTCCGTGAGTGAGCGTATCGCACGGCTGTTTGGCTAGCGAAAGGAGCTATAATGAGCGCTATTTTTAAGTTTTTGTTTGAGAGAGCGACCGATCCCCTTGGTCTGCCTATCAACCCTATATATGAGTATGTAATCCTTGCTGTAATAGGTCTTGTCGCCTATGGTATCGCATACAGCAAGGTTGGTGATATGTACCACGGCGGTCTTGTCAGCGGCAGGACGGAAGGCTCGTTCTTCCATTGGCTTATCAGACTTATTCTCTTTGTGGGGCTGTGGCTTCTTGCCTATGGTGCTATTCAGGGATACTACTTCATGACCGCAAACTGGCAGATCGTTCTGATGGTTGCAGGCAGCGTGGCAGGAGCCGCAATGCTCTGCACACTGGCGGTGACAGCTATGAGATTTTTCAAGAAGCATAGGACGGTGAACGGCAATGCGTGAAATGAAGGATAGTGGGATTGAGTGGATTGGTGCAATTCCTGCTAATTGGAGTATTATGCCGATAAAATATATTAAAGCAGATACTAAGAACTCATTTGTAGATGGTCCTTTTGGTTCAAATCTTAAATCCGATCATTATGTTGATGATGGAGATGTTTATGTTGTTGAAAGCGGATTTATATCAACAGGAAAATTTATATACAAAGATTTTAAAACGATTACAAAAGAACACTTTGAAACTATAAAAAGAAGTGAATGTGTTGAAGGCGATATTATAATTGCTAAAATCGGAGCGAATTATGGTATGGCTGGAGAATTACCGAGATTAGACAAGCAATCTGTTGTTTCTGGAAATTCATTGAAGTTAACATTAAACCAAGAGATAATGCTTAATTACCTGTTTATCAGACAACTTGAGTTAGCAAAAAACAATGGTGGCTTTATTAATATCGTAAATGAAACTGCTCAACCTGCTTTATCACTCAATTCACTAAACAGTTTTAGGCTTTTAGTTCCTCCAATTTCTGAACAAACTACAATAGTTCGTTTTTTATATGATAAATGCACAGAAATTGATTATGCAATCACCGACATTCAATCCCAAATCGAAGCCCTTGAAGAATACAAACGCTCCGTCATTACCGAAGCTGTCACAAAGGGGCTTGATCCTGATGTGGAGATGAGGGATAGCGGAATTGCGTGGGTTGGTGATATTCCGGCACATTGGCTTGTTGAAAAGGTCAAGTTTCATTTGCAAAGGAATGAGCCAAGAAACCCAGGTGATAAACAGGTATTATCAGTTTATCGTGAATACGGAGTGATCCCTAAAGATAGCCGTGACGATAATCACAATGTAACATCAGAGGATACCTCTAATTATAAATATGTTGTCCCAGGAAACCTTGTAATTAACAAAATGAAGGCTTGGCAAGGTTCAATGGGTGTATCGGAATATGAAGGTATCGTAAGTCCAGCATATTTTATATATAAGTTCACGGATAATCAGATAATGCCCAAATATCTGCATTATCTTTTCAGAAGTTGCTATAAGGACGAGTTCAGAAGAATATCTGGTGGAATTAGAGAGGGACAATGGGATTTATCACCTTATGAGTTTTCTAATACACTTTTGCTAATTCCTCCAACTGATGAACAGAATAGAATTGTATCATACATTGATGCAAGGATTAGCGAAATTGAATCTGCAATTACTGAAAAGAAGCAGCAGATTGAAACAATAGAAGAATACAAGAAGTCACTCATTTTTGAGTATGTGACGGGGAAGAAAGAGGTGCAGGCATGATTATGATCTCAAAAGAAGCTGAAAACCTCCTGTTTGAGATTATCGAACATGAGTCTGACGGAAACTATTGGGCAGACCGATTTGAAGCAGCCGACCACCGAGAGGATACTATCCTCCGTGGCTGTTTCAAGGAGCTTAAAGATAACCAACTGGTAGATACTAAATGGGCAGATAATATCCCATATATCATAACTGTATTGAAAGACGGCTATCTGTATCAGCAACACAAGGAAGAACAGGAAAGGGCTGAACGAGAACTGACTATGAGCGAATTTGAGAAGAAGCTTGCAGATTTATTGGAACGTGTCAATTCACTTAGCAAACCGAATAGAATGAAAACAGATAGTCAAAGAAAAGAGCAGAACCTGCAAGCTAACATTTGGATGGATGACGTGCAGACATTCTACTCCACCTACTTACGATCTCACCCATTGTCATCAAGAATTGATACGTTATTGTTTCAGCGAAAGTTTGATGAGCTTGTAGCAGCCCTTACAAGTATAAGTAAGGATGAGGCCTTTATTGATAAAATGAATGGAGTGGAAAAGGTGGAAGTTCCAAAGTATCAGGCTAAAACTTTGCCTGAATATGATGTGTTTATTTCCCACGCTAATAAGGATAAAGAGGATCTGATTGAGGAACTTTACCAGTCACTTCAAAAGTTAGGGATAAGCATCTTCTATGACAAAGAATCACTTGAATGGGGCGACAACTGGAAAGAGCGGATTTTGAATGGTACAAAGAAGGCTGAGTTTGCTATTATTGTTATTTCCGAGAATTTCTTTGACCGTGAATGGACAGAGCGTGAGCTTTCTGAGTTCCTGAACCGTCAAAACCGTAATGGACAAAAGTTGATTCTCCCCATAGTACACAATATTACCATGCAACAGCTTCAGGAGAAGTATCCGAATGTGGCTGATATTCAGGCAATCAATTCTAAAGACTACACTTGCGATCAGATTGCGCTGCTATTTGCAAACATCTTGATTAAAAGGCTAAAATCTGAATAAGCAGCCCAATAGCTAAGGGAAGGAATAACAATTATGACAAAAAAGCAGATGAATAGCTTGTTTCTCAATTATCTTCTTCAAAGTGATATTGAAATAGAAGCTAAAGTCGAGAAATGGGAAAAAGAATCAAACTTAAGAGAAAACATAGATGAAATCTCTGAAACTGTAGATGAACACCTTATGTTTATGATGGCTTGCTGGGGAGAAATAGGTTGGTGTCTGCCTAAGTGGAAAAAAAGCGACATTAAACTCGGCAGAGTCCTTGCTGATATAAAAAACAACATTTCAATAGACGTTATAGATGAAGGGTTATCTGATTGTTTCACAGAAAGAGATGTGGACTCACTTTCGGTCTTTATTCAAAGACATCTGCCTGATTCCGAGAAAAAGAAAATCGACTTAGCTTTTGAACTTTACTTGAAGCATGAATATTTCGCAAGTGCTGTGTTACTGGCAGGTCTTATAGATTCGGTAAGCATAAATCAATTCATGAAAACGAATCCCACTCCTGCAAATGTCAGCCAATGCTGGAAATGTTATGGCAATGTAATTCAAGATAATTTTGGCGGTACATACTTCAGCGGCGATTTTCCTGCTAATAAATCTGCTAAAGATGATAAGCGAGCAAATGGCACTATAGACTTTTTCAAATCGATCAAGAATGATCCTTGCTTTGATCACAAGAAAGAAATCCTGATTCCACTGTCTTTTGCATTGTTAAAATTCTTTGATGACAGTGACTGGAAGGATAAGAAAAACGGGATGATACCTTCGTCGATCAACAGACACTGGTTAGCTCACAATATGTACGATTATGATGATATTACCCGAGCTGACTGTATAAAACTATTCTGTATGTTATATCAGATGGTTGAATTATATAGTATGCTTTAAGTAGATCATAAGTGGAGAAAGGATGTGGACGAATGGCGAATAATGAAAACCGAACTATTCCTGACGAGAAGCACCTTGAGTTTTTACAGAACAACATCACCCGAATGGGACAAAATTCTTTTCAGGCTAAAACCTGGGGGATTTCTGTTGTATCAGCATTGTTGGCATTTATGCTCAGTCAGCAAGACCAACAAGTGAAACAGTCATGTATCATTATTTGTATAATTGCTACTGTATTGTTCTGTTTGCTTGATGTATATTATCTATATCTTGAACGAGGTTACAGAGCCTTATATAATGCTGCAGCCGGATTAACACCCGGACAAAGAATTACTAAATATGATATGAAGATTCCCGAAAAAGAGCGTGGTTTTATAAAATACTTAGGTGCGTTCATATCGTTTTCAACGGGATTATTCTACGGTGCTATGCTCACAGGACTGATCATTTTGATATGCCTTATGTAAGGAGGATTATATGGCAAGAAAAGTTTTTGTATCATACAAGTATGCTGATAACGACGTGTATCCGCTTGACGGTAGTTTTTACGGCACTACTGTTCGTACATACGTTGATAAATTTGAACGCAGAGTAGAAAACAACGGAGTATGCATTTATAAAGGCGAAAAAGACGGTGATGACCTTTCTTATCTTACTGAGGATACGATATGGTCAAAGCTGAAAGAGCGCATCTATGATAGTAGTGTGACAATTGTATTTATATCGCCTAACATGAGAGAACCCTACAAACCCGATAAAGATCAGTGGATACCGTGGGAAATTGCATTTTCTCTTAGAGAACAGAGAAAATGCGATTATACGAGCCGCTCAAACGCTTTATTATTTGTAGTGTTGCCTGATAGGAATGGCGGTTATCGCTACAATGACTATATGACACATTTTAAGATTGTCAGAGAAAACATCAATATCGGGTATGCTCCTGTAGTCAACTGGAACACATTTATGGGAAATATAAATTTTTATGTTGAAAAGGCAATCAGGCAGAAAGAAGCAACACCTTCGTACAAAGTTGTCAAGTCTGTTTGATCCAACAAGAGGAAGTATGTAATATGGCTATACCGTTAAAAAAGGTTTCTAATCCCTATTGGGTGTATTATGTAAACGAAGCAGAAGCTAAGAAGTTTGATGACAGCAAGGTCGGAAAATGGATGTATTTTTTCAAAGATAATGACTTTGCGGCTAAAATATGCGAGAAAGCGGTTGCCGATGGAGTTGTGGCAGAAGCAAAGCATAGCAACGCTCCTGACGGTGTGTGCTGTTTCTATCTTCATTATGATGATAAAGAAGCTCATAAACGCTGTATCACATATTTCCTTGAAAACGGTCTTATCCGAAAAACTAAGGCTGGAAAGCTATATAATATCTCGTTTAAGCTCGATGATCAGACACGAAACGGCGAATATGGCGACGGTTTCGTATCTGAGATCAAACTCGCTAATTTTGTAAATCTTGAAACTGGAGAATGGATCGGAGGATAACAACATGAATGACATACTAACAGAAAAACAATATCAAGCTGAACTGCTCGGTATACTCCGTGACCAAAACGGCTATATCATCCGCAAGGCAGCGGATTTTGACCGCCGTTTTGCGATCGACCGTGAAATGCTGTTCGGCTTTCTGAATGATACCCAGCCGGAGACAATGGAGAAGCTACGCAAGATACATAAGGACAGGCTCGAAGATACCATTGTTTCATTCATCAATGCGGAGTGTACGAAGAAAAGGGGCAGCTTGCTTGAAGTCCTCCGTCATGGTGTTGAGCTTTCAGGACATAGGATTGACCTAATGTATACAAAGCCTGCGACCACTTTCAATAAAGACCTGATGCGGAAATATGAAATGAACCGCTTTACTGTTATGGAGGAAGTGTGGGCAAACGATAAAGAGCGTATCGATATTGTTATTTTCCTCAATGGCTTTGCAATCATCACAATGGAGCTGAAATGTAATTTTGCAGGTCAATCTGCGGATGATGCAATCTATCAGTATCGTATGGAACGTGATCCGAAGTCCAGACTGTTCCTGTTCAAGGCTGGCACACTTGTCAATTTCGCTATGGACTTGCACGAAGTCTATATGACAACGAAGCTCGACGGTGAAAAGACCTTTTTCCTGCCGTTCAATCAGGGCAACGGTGAGGGTGTCAATGCAGGTGCAGGAAATGCTCCCTGTGAGGACGATTATCCAGTTCATTATATGTGGGACGATATTCTCACAAAAGATACCATTCTCGACCTGATCTCCAAGTTCATTTTCAGTCAGACCTCTGAGAAAGAGAACGAAAAGACAGGAAAGGTCGAAGTCAAGGAAAGTATTATTTTTCCCCGTTATCATCAGCTCGATGCTGTCCGCAAGCTGCTTGCCGATGTAGAGGAAAACCGCACCTCGCTCAACTATCTTATTCAGCACAGTGCAGGCTCCGGCAAGACCAACACTATCGCTTGGCTTGCGTATCGCCTTGCTACGCTCCACGATGTCGACAACAAGATCATTTTCGATAATGTTATCATCATGACCGACAGAGTGGTTGTTGACCGACAGCTTCAAAAAGCGATCATGGGGATGGAGCATAAGTCGGGACTTATTCGTGTGATGGACGAAAAGTGCAATTCTGCCGACCTCGCTATCGCCCTCAACGGCAATACGAAGATCATTGCAACAACGATCCAGAAGTTCCCGTATATCGTGGACAGCGTTCAGGGCTTGAAGAATAAGCGCTTTGCGGTCATTATTGACGAGGCTCATTCGTCTACTGCCGGAAAAGATATGGCAGCAGTCACGCAGTCCCTCGGTATGGGTGATGAGCTGTATCAGGATATGGAGGACGAGATCGCCGCAGAGCTTGCAAGAAACGGCAAACAGCAGAATGTTTCGATGTTTGCTTTCACAGCTACACCAAAACCAACTACTTTACAGCTTTTTGGTACGATCAATACTAATGGACAGCGTGAAGCATTCCATGTGTATTCGATGAAGCAGGCTATCGAGGAAGGCTTTATCCTCGATGTATTGCAGAATTACACCACCTACAAGACCTTCTATCAGATCAACAAGGAAATTGAAGAAGATCCGAAGATGCAGACTGCAAGTGCCAAACGGCAGATTGCTCGGTTTGTTGAGCTGCATGAAACGAACATTGCCCAGCGTATCGAGGTCATCGTAGAGCATTTCCGCACAACTGTTATGCAGGAACTTGGCGGGCAAGCAAAGGCAATGGTCATCACAGCTTCAAGACAGGCAGCCGTCAAGTATTGTAGGGCTTTTGAGGACTATTGCACTAAAAAGGGATACAAGGGCATTCGTGCGCTTGTTGCGTTCTCCGGCAAGGTGAAGCTCCCTGATGATGATACGGAATACACAGAGCCCGGTATCAACGGTATTCCCGAAGATCAGCTCACCAAAGAGTTCGACAAGGACGATTATCAGGTGCTTTTGGTCGCAAACAAGTATCAGACAGGCTTTGACCAGCCGAAGCTCTGTGCTATGTATATCATGAAGAAGCTCAAGGGTGTCAATGCGGTACAGACACTTTCCCGTCTGAATAGAATTTGTCCTCCCTTTGAGAAAAAGACCTTTATCCTCGATTTTGTCAACAGCTATGAGGATATTGTAGGGGCATTTGCTCCGTATTACACAACCACGCTTCTCTCAAATTCCGTTACTCCGACTGCGATCTACGACCTTGAAGCACAGATAGACGCTTATGCGATCATTGATCCCGATGATGTAGATAAGGTCAACGAGATACTTTACAAGGAGAAGGTGCAGTCTGCCGACAAGAAAAAGATCAACTTCTGCCTTGATAAGTCGCAAAAACTGATAGAGCATTACAGTATCGAAAAACAGCGTGAGATCGTGGTTGACCTCCGTCATTTCGTGCGCTTTTATGAGTTTATGATCCAAGTATCCAGCTTTGAGGATACAGAGCTTCACAAGAAATACAACTACATCATTCTTCTGCTTTCTCACATCAATATCAAACACCCAGGTCCAGGCTTCAACCTCGACGGTAAAATCAGAGCGACACAGTTCGTGCAGAAGAAACAGGACGAACATACAGAATCAGATATTGTCGCAAAGCCAGTTGTGAAGCTACCCTCTGCTGAAACATTCGGTCTTACTCCTGCAAAGGAAGAAAGGCTCTCGGAGATCATCGCAGCGATCAATGCACGGACAGGCAAATCCTATGACAGCGATGTTGCGGTAAAGGCGATGCTCCAAATCAGAGACATTCTTATGAAGTCCGATAAGCTGAAAGCAAGTGCAAAGAATAATACGGTCAAGGACTTTGAGTTCTCTTACTTTGACGACATTGACGATGCACTGATCGAAGGACTGGAGCAGAATCAGGACTTTTTCTCCCTACTGCTCAATGACGAGGAGATCAAGCGTGAAGTCCTCGGTATTTTTACGGAAGAAATTTATAATTCACTAAAGAAAGCAGCAGAAGAATAAATCTTGTTGCAACTCAATATAATATTCTTCTAACAAAAGGATATTATGTAGGTTCAACTGTAATAATATGTTGTTCTGAATTATGTGCTAAAAAACAAACAGGAAGAGACCTCGAAATGAAGTTCCTTCCTGTTTTGCTTATAGCCGCTGTATAGGTCTTTCATATTAGTTTTTGGAAAACTTCTTTATGAGTACCGACCTATGGGGAGGACGGCTGTTTTTAATAGCGTTTTATATCAAATATATATAATGGTCATAGAAAAAGATTAAAATTTTTTTAATTTGCTTGAGGGTGATATAGAACTGTTGCTGAAATTCAAAAGGTTAATTTAACTAAATAAGAGCTGTTCTGATTGTGCAAAATAGAGAAAAATAGAATAACATTGTTTATATAAACAAAAAACATTGAACATTCTTGAATTAAGTGATATAATATGTATATAAATATTATCAACTCTTTTTATGAAAGGCAAGGGTGATTAAATGAAATCTATTAAAAAGGTGCTTTCAAGTATCATAGCTGCTGTTTTTACTGCTAATATGCCTCTAAGTAATATGGCTACAGTAATCGCAGAAACAGATAGCGTGTCATCAAATATTGATAAAGTGACAGTATCTGATGAATTACCAAATCTGGAATCTGAAAATGAACATGCTTATGATCCGATGGCAGAAATAGAAGCTCAGAAGATCGAACAGCAACTAAGAGAATCTGTCGAAATAACCGAGAATAAAATACTTTTCTCTGTTATTGATTATCGCAAAGAAAATGAAAAAGCTGTTTACATTGATGATAGCAGTGCTTTATGTAAAGAGAATAAGCTTACGAATATTTCTTTGGTGTACGAATCTAAAAATGATTTGTATGATAATATCAGCGGTTATGATTCGTATGAGGTCTTTTATGAAGCATTTACAACTTCTGATGTGTGGGAAGTTGTTGACAAATTAAGAAACAATGACACAATAGTGTCTGCCGAACCTGATTTTATATGGGAAAATTCAGCAGAAGGAACCTATATAGAAGTTTCTGAAGAAGAGTTTGCAAACGCATCTCATTTTGAAGTTCTTGATACAAAAAATGTCTGGGGTGGTCTTAAGTCATCAAAAGTACCTGGAAAAGGCGTAGTTGTAGCTGTTATAGACACGGGTGTTGATTATAACCACAAAGATTTAGCTGATAATATCTGGGTAAACGCAAACGAAATTCCTGATAACGGTGTTGATGATGACGGGAATGGATATATTGATGATATACATGGAATCGATTTAATTGAAAATGACTGTGATCCTATGGATGATCACGGACATGGCACACATGTTGCCGGAATTATTGCAATGACTCCCGGAAATGGAAAAGGCGTTGGTCTTGCATATGGTGCTGATATTATGTGTATCAAAGCAGGACAAACAGACGGAACATTTGCCAGCTCTGACATCGCTAAAGCTGTAAAGTATGCCGTTGATAATGGTGCGGATGTAATTAATATGTCATTTGGTGGAACAGGACGTTCAACTCTTGTTGAAGCAGCTCTCAGAGATGCTTTTGCTACAACTGTTCTTGTGGCTTCCGCAGGCAATAACGGTTTGCCGACAACAGATGCATATCCAGCATATCTTGTTTGGGAAGATATTTATCCTGCTGGATACAGCAATGTTCTTGGTGTAATGGCGTCAACAAATAATGATTTACTTGCAGATTTCTCCAACTGGGATTACATAGTTGGAAAGAATTGTGAATATGAACTTATTGCTCCAGGTGTTGGTATATATAGTACGCTTCCAAATAATCGTTATGCTTCGTGGAGTGGTACTTCTATGGCTGCACCTAATGTTGCAGCAGCTGCAGCGATAATCAGAAGTGAATATCCTGAAAAGAGTAAGTATACATCACGCTACATAATGGGACAGTTGGTAAGTGCAACAACGAGTAGTGTTACTTATGTAGATAAAAACAAGGTTGAACATATTTATTCACGTCTAAATATAAAAGACAGTTTAAAATTGCAGCCTACTCCTGATTTGACAGTTAAGGAAATTTATACTTTTGATACAGCTGATATAGATTCAGCTAATAATAATGACGGAATTGCTCAGCCTGGAGAAGTAATTGATCTTGGCCTTTCAGTATGGAACAGATGGGGAGCAGCTACTGACGTTACTGTTAAAATAGATGCTGTCTCCAGTGGTGGCGTTGAAAATCCTTATGTAGAATTTATTGAAGATGAAATAACTCTTGAAGATGTGGGAACATTTGGAGAGGTAAATAATGGGTGGACTTATGATAATGGAGCTTTATCAAGCGTTTCGTCACCATTGCGTTTCAGAATAAAAGAGGGTACTCCAAATGATGCAAGAATACAATTCAATATAAATGTTACAGCTAAAAATGCTCTTGATGGTAAAGACAAAAAAGATTATACAATATTGCCTAAGCCATCATATACAGTTGTAGTTCAGAATGGATATGCACTTAGTGGTGTTATTCATGAAGATATGACTTTAACTTCAGACAAGTATTGGATAATAGAGAATAATGTTCTTATTCCTGAGGGTGTAACTGTTACAGTTGAACCTGGCACTCAAATTCAGTTCTGGTCAGCAGATCCAAGTAATCCATATGCTGATAGTGCAGATGTATTTATTCAAGTAGAAGGTAAATTTATTGCAGAAGGAACTGAAGATGAGCCTATTGAGATGTTTCCAGGAAAAGGATATGAAGAAAGAGGTGTTTGTTTTTATTCAGGTGAAAATGAAGAAGGATATATTGAATTGAAATATACAAATCTGATAAATGTGGGTGCAGTAGGTGGACATAGGTACGGTTTTACTGCAGATATATTAGATCATTGTCGATTATTTAATGGATACCCAGATCAGTTTAAAGCTGAAAAAATAGTTGCAACAAATATTTCAAATGTTTCAGCTGTAATGTATGTTGGAGATTTAAAATGTGTACAATTATGTTATAAAGAAAATTTAATAGTATCAGAGTGGAAAAATATTTCCGATTCTACTATTTTATGTTTGCCTAATTTTAAGAGTTCGATCACAGGTATATCACGTGATGAAGAGTTCGTTTTCTATAACAATTCGATTTTAACTGATTTTTCAAGGTATTGTATTGCAACTGGCTATGGACATAAAGTAATTAATATATCTGGTAATTATTGGGGGACTGAAAATCAAGCATTAGTAAAGAAACAGGTTTTAGATGCTGATAAGAATATATCATATAATGACCTTATTCAAGAACCGTTCCTCACACTTGAAGATGATATGTCATCAATCTATCCGTTTATGACAGAAGCGTACCTGACAGACGAAGACGGAAACAGAATAGATACAGTAAATGGAAGTCAAATTGTTACAATGCATGTTAAATTCAATCGTGATATGGCTTCTGACATTCAGCCTATGGTTACATATGGAGGAAGTGAGCCTTATACTGATTACTATGTAAATGGTGACTGGGTTTCTCCAAGAGAATGGGCAGGAGAACTTGAAATTGATCCGTTTATAGATATGGGCAGAATGTATATCAGAACTGAGGGTGCAGCAGCGGCTGATGATAAATGGCTTGTTACAGGAGAAGATGCCGGACGTTTCTTCTTTGAGATAACAACAAATTCAGCTAAGTCAATGTCATTGCAAGGCAACGGTTCAAAGGGTGCAAATGAACTTTCATGGCTTCAGGATGACTATTCAACCCTTGCAGGATACAACCTCTATCGCTCATTGTCATATGATGCAGCAACAGATATAGCAGAACAGGAATTTACAAAAATAAATCAATCTGTTATCAGTGCTGATGAATTATCCTTCATAGATGAAAATGTTGAGCAGGGAACAGATTATTTCTACTACTTCACTGTAGTTGATACAGCATTTAACGAGTCTAAACCCTCTAATGTTGTAAAATGTACTCCTACTGACGAGGAAAAACCAATAATTGAGCATGCTGCAATTAAAAATGCAGTAACTGGTGAATCATTAACAGTATCAGCAAATATAACAGATAATGTTAACGTGGAAAATGTTAAATTGAATTACAGAAAGTCCGGCGGAGAATGGACAAGCGTTTTAATGCGTAACATTAGCGATTCATTGTACAGAGCAGTAATTTCATCATATGAAATTGGCGAGGAACCGATAGAGTATTATATTACTGCATATGACGGAACTAATACTTCATATTGTGGTTCGAAAGATAAACCTATATTGGTTGAAATGAATACTGAACACAATTATGATGAAGGTATGGTTACAAAGGAAGCTACATGCACAGAAGCAGGAGAAATTACATATACCTGTAAAGACTGTCAAAATATCATGATAGAGCCAATTGAAGCCACTGGTCATAATTGGTCTGAAGAATGGATTGTTGATACAGAGCCAACATGTACAACAGTTGGTTCTAAATCACATCATTGTACAATTTGTGATGAAATAACAGATGTAACTGAGGTTGATATTATTCCTCATATTTATGACGGTGGAAAAGTTATTGAATCTAATTCTTGTACTGCGGACGGGAAAACCAAGTATACTTGCATTGAATGTGGTTATATTGATGAGCCGATAGTTCCTGCAACAGGTCATAAATATATTGATACTATAGTTGATCCGGAATGTGATGCAAAGGGATATGTACTTCATAATTGTGAGAATTGCGGAGATAGTTACAAATCTGATTTTACTGATACAGTTGAACATGAATATGTTGAAACAATTTTAAATCCTGTAAGTTGTACAGCGAACGGTCTTTTACAAAAGAAATGTAGTTTATGTGAAGATGCTGTTACAGAAGTAATTCCTGCAACAGGTCATAGTTTTAAAGATGAAATTACAGAACCTGATTGTCGAACACAAGGATACACAACACATACCTGCGAAAATTGCGGATTTAGCTATGTTGATACGTATATTCCTGCAAGTGGACATGCTTTCGGCGAGTGGGAAGCATCAGAAGAACCCGGATGCAATAAAGAAGGTTTAAATATCAGAAAATGTACAAACTGTGACGAAGCAGAAACAGAAGTTATTCCTGCAATTGAACACAATTACCATTCTGAAACAGTTGATCCTACTGAGGAATCAGAAGGATATAAGGAATATATTTGTGATAATTGTGGATATAGATATATTTATGAATTCATTGATAAACTCGAAACAACAGAACAAGTAAAAAAAGGCGATGTTGATAATGATGGCGAGATTACACTTAAGGACGTTGTAATTATCAGACGTTTTGTTATTGGAGGTTGGGACATTGAGATTAAAACAGAAAGTGCTGATGTAAATGATGATAACATAGTTGATCTTAAAGACGTTGTATTACTCAGACGCTATATAGTTGGTGGTTGGGAAATTGAGCTTGAATAATAAAAGGAGTATGAGATGAAAAAAATAATTTCAATAATTCTTTCGTTTGCTATGGTGCTGCTTTGCCTCAATGTGAATTATCCCGTATCTTCTGCACGTACTCAGCCGTTATTATCCGTGGCTGATGTATCAGGAAATGCAGGTGAAACAGGAGAAGTTGAGATTGAGCTCAGTAATAACTCGGGAATTATTGCACTTTGTTTTGATGTTGTATATGACTCTAGTAAATTAAAACTAATCAGTGCCGAGGATAAAAAAATCCTCGGCACATCAACATCGACATTTGGAAATAATATATCTGCAAATCCTTACAGGCTTTGTTGGGATGATTCTTCTGATAGAAACAATGAGGAAAATGGTGTGCTTGTTACACTCACTTTTGAAATTCTTAAAGATGCGAAAGGAAAGGCTAATGTAAGTCTTGTTATTAATCAAAAGTCAACGTTTAATGCTGATTTTGAAGATGTAGAATTCGCTGTTTCCGGTGGGAATATCAATATTATTGATGAATCAAAAATACCTGCAACCGCAGCAAAGATATCAATTGCTGATACAACAGGAGTTGTTGGTAAAACTGTAGATGTAGAAGTCGAAATTAAAAATAATCCTGGAATTATTGCCCTATGTTTTGATGTTGTTTATGATTCGAATAAATTAAGACTTATTGGTGCCAAGGATGAAGAAGTCTTTGGTTCTTCATCATCACTTTTCGGGAACGATTTATCAGCTAATCCTTATCGTCTGAGTTGGGACGATATATCAAATCTTGATAATAAACAGAATGGTGTGATTGCAACTCTTACATTTGAAATTCTTGAAAATGTAAAAGAAGATACTGAAATAGAACTTGTATTAAATAAAAACTCGACATTTAATACAAATCTTGAAGAAGTTTCGTTTGCAATGGATGGAGGAAAAATTATAATTAATGAATATGATGAAACTCCGGAAACAGAGGCAGAATTATCAATTGCGAATGCGCCTGGATTAGCAGGAGAAATTGTAAATGTAGAAATAAAGATGAAAAACAATCCGGGAATCGTTGCACTTTGTTTTGATGTTAAATATGATACGAGCAAATTAAAACTTGTTAGTGCAGAGGATAAAAAAATCCTCGGTTCTTCAACTTCACTTTTCGGAAACGATTTATCTGCAAATCCTTATCGTCTAAGTTGGGATGACGTTTCAAATGCCAATAACAAACAGAATGGTGTGATTGCAGTTCTCAGATTTGAAATTCTTGAGAATACAACAGGTAATGCTAAAATTAGTATTGAACTTAATCAAAGTTCAACATTTAATGTTGATATGGAAGATGTTGGATTCAACACGATTGATGGAATGATAGAAATAAAAGATGTTATTTCTGAAACAGCTACCACTACAACCTCAATCATAACTACGAAGCCAACAACAACTACTACCACGACTACGAAGCCAACAACAACTACTACAACGACTACAAAGCCAACAACAACAACTACTACAACGACTACGAAGCCAACAACAACTACTACAACGACTACAAAGCCAACAACAACTACTACAACGACTACAAAGCCAACAACTACCACTACAACGACTACGAAGCCAACAACTACTACCACGACTACGAAGCCAACAACAACTACCACTACAACGACTACAAAACCAACAACCACTATTACCACAACTACGAAGCCAATCACCACCACTACCACGACTACAAAGCTAACAACAACTACCACTACAACGACTACAAAACCAACAATCACTATCGCCACTACGACAACTACTATGGTTATCGTAAATATCAATAAAATTGATTCAAATGGAACAAGTGTTGTTGGAGCCTTATTAATATTAAATGGTCTCAATGAAGATGGTGAGGCAATTACATTTGATAAAGGTGATATTATTATTGAGGATGATATAAACCTTGTAAATGGTGTCGGTGAAAATATCGTTTGGTTCAGCGGCAGTAGTTCTATAAACGTGAAACTTATAAATGGTATATATACTCTTAAGGAAGAAAATGCTCCTGATGGATATTTATTATCAGATGATATAGTCTTTGTAGTAAAAAATGGAATGATTACAATAACAAATATAGAAGAATTAGTAAAATCTTCATCAGCAACATTTGATGTTACAGCTGAAGACGAGCAATCTGGTATATATAAAATAGATATATACATAGATAACGTAAAAGCTAAAACAGTAGAATATAAAACATTAGTAACAGAATTAAATCCAGAAAGAGTAACAATTGAAAAAATTGCTGGAAATACTAATATTCACGAATACTATGTAGTAGTAACAGATTATACAGGATTCGCAACAACAAGTGATACACAACGTTTCTTATTAAAACCAATACCAGCAGTAAAAACATCTTCAGATATCACAGAATACACAACACAAGATTTACAAATAACAATGGAAGCAGATTTAGATGAAGGACAATTTATACAATATAGAACAAGTGTAGATGCAGCAAATGTAAGTTGGAGAACTTATACAGAACCATTCACAGTAACTCAAAATCAAATCATCTACACAAGAGTAAATGACGGCACAAACCTAGGCCCACAAGGAGAATTCCTAGTAAACAACA